>JBGQAS010000142.1:0-5614 GCA_041494435.1 Anaerolineaceae bacterium
CGAATCACTCACCATGGCATATCACCGTTTTCACCAGGTGAACACCTGTATCGCCCGGATCTTCAATACTTACGGTCCACGCATGAGGGTTGACGATGGCAGGGTTGTCCCGAATTTCATCATCCAAGCCCTCAAGAAAGAGCCATTGACCATCTATGGTGATGGTAATCAAACTCGTAGCTTTTGCTTTGTGGATGACCTGATAGAAGGAATATCCCGATTGCTTTTATCCAAAGAGCATGACCCTATCAATATTGGCAACCCGGTTGAAATTTCGATCAATCAGTTTGCAGAAATGATCAATAAAATCACCGGCAATAAAGCAGGAGTAATTCATAAAGAAGGCATGTTCGTAGGGCATGACCCGCAAAGACGTTCGCCTGATATTTCGAAAGCAAAGGCTAAATTGGGGTGGAATCCAAAAATAAGTTTTGAAGATGGATTAGCCATCACCATCGATTATTTCAAGGCAAAAATAAATTGACCATGTCCGAAAATAGCAAAATTAGTAAAAAGAACATATCCCATCGTCAAAGATTGGAAAACTGCCTGGCAGGAGAAAAACCCGATAGGGTTCCGGTAGCGTTATGGCGCCATTTTCCCGTGGATGACCAATCGCCAGATACGCTCGCTTCTGCAGTCATTGCTTTCCAGGATCAATTTGATTTTGACCTGGTCAAAGTCACACCCGCATCTTCATTCTGCTTGAAAGATTGGGGAATGCAGGATATTTGGAAAGGGAATCCCGAAGGGACCAGGGAATATTCGGCACCCATCATAAAATTGCCTGAGGATTGGTCGAAACTAAAACCTTTGGATCCAAATCGAGGGGTTTTATCTCAACAAATCACTTGTCTTTCCACAATTTGCAATTACTACAAGACAAAGCAAGTACCAGTCCTTCAGACCATATTCAGTCCAATTTCACAAGCGAAAAACTTGGTCGGGAAAGCGAACCTGGTGGATCATATCCACTATCATCCGGACCTATTGCTCCAGGGATTGAGGACCATTGCTGATTCCGTTTTGCGTTTTATCGACGGTTGCAGGAAAAGCCAACCGGATGGGTTCTTCTACGCCATGCAATATGCCCAATCTGATTTTGTCACCAAAGCAGAATTCCACCGCTTTTATCGTCCATTTGATTTGGAAATCCAATCGGCAATTCAGGATTATTGGTTGAATATTGGTCATATTCATGGTGAACACATACTTTTCGACGAAATCAAAGATTACTCCTTCCCGATATTAAACTGGCATGATCGACAAACCTCCCCTGACCTTCCAACTGCGAAAAAAACCTATCCCGGTCTTGTTTGCGGTGGTTTGAGACAATGGGACACGTTAGTTTATGGGGATTCAGTCATGGTAAGGACTGAAGCTGAAGAAGCAATCCGGTTAACCGATGGGAAGAGATTCATTTTGAGTACTGGTTGTGTTACCCCTGTAATTGCTCCTTATGGGAATATTCTCGCGGTTCGGAAAGTTGTAGAGAATCAATGAGCAACCCCCGGATCATTGCGGGCAGCGCCAGGGGGATCCGTCTGAAAGTGGCACCCGGCGATATTACCCGCCCGATAACAGACCGGGTGAAAGAAGCTTTGTTCAACATTATTGGATCGGATATTATCGATTCTTATTTCCTTGACCTTTTTGGGGGGACAGGGAGTGTGGGCATCGAAGCGTTGAGCCGAGGAGCGAAATTTGCGCGTTTTATTGACCTGAATCGTACGGCAATTGATGCCATTCGGACTAATCTGGATACTACGAAGCTTCTTCCAAATGCAAACTTGATCCAATCCGATGCCTTTACATATCTATCTCGCAAACCTGATTTGGGTTTCGACTATGTGTTTATTGCCCCACCCCAGTATAAAGAATTGTGGAAAAAGGCTCTTTTGATGATTGATCTGCACGTCGAATGGTTAAACCCAGAAGCCTGGGTCATTGTTCAGGTTGATCCCGTGGAATACCAAAAGGTGGAATTGAAAAACCTTGAAGAATTTGATTCCCGCAAGTACGGAAGTACCCTCTTGATTTTTTACGGAAAATTCAAGAGTTGAATTCAGTTATTAATCTCTTCTGCTCATTATAAAAACTTTGGGCAAATAGAACCGGAGCATTTTTTTCGTGCTTTATTACACGGCTCAATAACACAGGTAAGTCTTCCACAAAGGGAAGAGAACTTATCGAATTGATGTTCACCCACTTGAGTTCCCCTTCTTTGGAAACTTGAATCTTTCCATCACTATATATCCCTTTATAGACAAAAAGGCACACACCTTTGCTTTTTTCAACATCCACAGATACTATCCCGCTCAACCATAAATCACATTTTGTTATACCCGCTTCTTCCTTCAATTCCCTCCTAGCAGCTTCCAATACACTTTCCCCTTGTTCAACATGCCCGCCAATCCCATTGTATTTTCCCGCCCAGATTCTCTTGTTACCTGCACCTTTGATCAGGAGAATTTCGTCATCTTTGAATACAAAAACCAAAACGCGTGGAATAACTGAATATTGTTGATCATCAACATGTTGATCTGATTTAGGCATTTTGAACTCGATGAAAAAATAGGATAGATTTGTTAATTCTATCCTGTTCTCGTTTTTACTTGCAAAACTAATCAATCAGCTAGGTCTTTGGTATCTCCTACACCTGTGTTCTCTTGAATGTAATCTGACAATTTGGGTTCAACGATGGTCTTCGGAATCCATTGATCCACGTATTTTTTCGTGTCCTTAATTCCAAGTAGATGGAACAACTTGGCGAACTGGTTTTCCCATGCGCTCAAAATAGGTGCTTTATGTTCGGGGGATAACTTCCACGATTTCTCTTTGAACACACCAATCGTGTTTTTACGCGTCTTGTAATAGAACTGCTCATTGGTCATGTCGGACTTTCGGTCAGAAGCACATTCCTTGTCCAGGTAAGCATACATCTCATTTTTGTGATGCTGGGGGATCAAGTCGAAAAACATGTTGACAAAATTTGTTGCCAGATGAACTTCGCAGGCTTCATTTTCGACGAACTTTCCAAAGGCTTCCTCCGGCAAAGTCGATGCGCCGTGTTGGACAGTGCCGCCGAGGCCATAGTCCTTGCGCGCTACCCGGCTCAGGTTGCGCAGAGTATCGAAATCAACGCTGATTTTGGCAATGGAGCCATCTGCCAAGACTACACCACCATGGGAAGTCCCAGTCTGAACGCTGATTTTGCTAAGACCCTTGGCTTTGGGGTTCAAATCCATTAATGCCTTGTTGTATCCATTCAGGTAAGTTCGCAGCTCGTTTTCGGTCGAATTATGTCCACCAACTTCACCGATCTCACCCCCAACGGAAACCGTAACATTAGCTGGCTCGTGAGAACGGATATAGTCTGTGAACATGGCCGAACTGCTTACATTCTGAGCTTGCTGTTCGGGTAAAGCAGTCTTGCTCAGGTCTACTAGTGTGGACGTATCGATATCAATGTTGAAGAATCCTGCAGCGAGAGCCTCTTTGATCAAGCTTTTCAATGCTTTTACTTCTACGTCAGGCGTTGTTTGCATTTTTTTAAGTGATGCTTGGAAATGATCACCTTGGATAAAAACGGGTCCCCTATATCCTTCAGCGATTGCTGCAGCCAGGATGGATGATGCATACTCTGATGGTTTTTGATCGGTATAACCCATTTCGGAACGGGCGATTTCGAAAATAAAAGCAGCTGCATTGATTTTCAGGGCTGTCTTAAAAACGATCTGGGCAGCATCGAACGCAAGGACTCTCAGGTTCATTGCTGGAACAGAGAAAGTCAATGGCACCTCCCCGCGCGCCTTCCCCATATACAATTCATGAATGGAAGCTGGATAAATCCCCAAATTCCATGCTGCAGAACGGATGCAAAACCGTGCTAATCCTTTTAATGCCGGATCTCCAATGGCTGAAATCTCGGCAAGCTGAGCAACGTCTTTTCGAAAAATTGATTCATTCTTTACAACGACTTTACCGTTCTCATAAACAGCGCTGTTCTTAAAAACATCAAGTACTTTTTGCTCAACAGTTGTAGTCATGATCTAACCTCGTGAAAAATTTAAATCAACACAGAAACATTGGTACGCCGATGAAATCCTTGATCTTGGGTCGGTAATTTTCTGAATCATAAAAATTCGCTACATCAACTCGTTTCTTTCCTTTGCAGAGTGTATCCACGGGTACGGAGGTGTAACGTCCTCCATGCAGTGCCACCATTTTTCCCATTTCTTTACGCTTGATCAACTGCACGGCCAAATGACCGTAGCTCATCGCCACCATTCGATCAAGAGAATCGGGTGCACCGGAGCGCATTAAATAAGCCAGGGATTGATATAGGATATCCTGTCCACTGCGCCGTTTGATCTCAGTAGCTACCATTTCGCCAACACCACCCAGTTTTCGGTGACCAAACATATCAGCTTCCCCGGTTTCAACAACTTCACCCCCTTCAATAATCGCACCTTCTGAAATGGTCATAATGGCATAGTTTGAGGGATTGTTGCGCTTATCTTCGATTATGAAGTTGATCAATTTTTCAATTTTGACGGGAACTTCCGAGATCACCGCCCGATCCACATAAGCGAGGTAGGCACTGATCAAGCTGGTTTCGCCGGAATTTCTACCAAACAGTTCAACTATAGCCACCCGCTCATGCGACCCAGCCACCGTGCGCATATTAGTGATGAATTCCACACTGCGGGTAATTGCAGTTGAAAAACCGATGCAGTAATCGGTCCCAAAGACATCATTATCCATGGTCTTGGGGATGGCTACAACTGCCACACCTTCTTTGTGCAACCGAACACCAAAACTGAGCGTATCGTCACCGCCAATCGGAACGACTACATCCAAGCCCAAATGATCGATGACCTTTAGCACGTAATCGGTATAATCCATGGAACCATTGTCATCAATTTTCTTCCCCCATTTGGTTGTCTTCAGGAAATCGGGAATTTTGTTTGGGGGAACGCATTGAGGATTGGTCCGCGATGTGTGCAGGAAAGTCCCGCCAGTTCGATCTACAGTGCGTACGTCAGCTTTTTCCAAGGTTCGGATGTAATAGCCATACGTGGAGGGTTCATTGAGGTTATACATCAATAAACCTCCCCAACCTCTACGGATGCCAATTACCTTATACCCCTCTTCCACTGCACTCGTTACTACTGCTTTAATACAGGGATTCAGTCCAGGTACATCCCCGCCCCCGGTTAGAATGCCAATTGTCTTTGCCATACCAACACCTTCAATTTAGGATTATTTCTTTGATTCGGCTTTCAACTCAACGTAAGGAACTTGAAAATAAATAGTGCTCCCCTTTCCAGGAGAAGAGTCAACTTCAAATTTGCCACCGAGTATCTCAACCCGCTCGCGGATCAACTTGAGCCCCAAGCCACTGGAATTGGACAGAATTTCAGGGTCAAAACCCACACCGTTATCTGCTACAGAGACTTTGACCTGCTCTACATCCAAAACCAATTGAACCCCGATCTGTAATTTGCCAGGATTCTCGAGGTTATATTGAACGGCATTATCCACCAGATCTTGGACTGCACGAAAAATCATCACTTCCAGGAAAGATTGCAACCGCTTTTCTCCACCCGAG
>JBGQAS010000081.1:0-7239 GCA_041494435.1 Anaerolineaceae bacterium
CCTCTCCACATTAATCGGTTCAACCCGCTTTTTCTTAAAATCCCTGGCAGCTTTTCTAGTGAGCAGTTTGATTTTCTTCCTATGCGGTTTGGTTGCTGGAGTGATCGAAAAAGCAATTCACCATCCTGCTCAGGTTCCCTTATTAGCTATTCCCCTCCTCTCCTGGCCAAATATTTTATTGATCACTCTTGGAACTGCATTCAGTGTTTATTTGGTTGTGCACACCAAGGATCAAAAGCCCCTGGTGGCGAGCGTAGCCATAGCGTTTACCATATTCATCCCCATTGGTTCAGCCGGGTTCGGTTTGACCAGCGGGGTAAGCCACCTGTTTCCGGACGGTTTGATTGTTTTCCTGGTGTTCCTGGCTTGGTCGGCCCTCGTAGGCCTGATCACGTTGCTCATCACCGGGCTTCGTCCGCGGACGGTGTTTGGATATTCCCTTTCAGCCAGCATCATCTTGTGTGTTGTAGTGGCAGTTCTGCTCACCAGCGGCATCGGAAGCGCATTTTTTGCACACGTGGCATTACCTCCCACACGTACTCCGCTGCCAAGCCTGACCCCCACGCTTACCCTGACCCCCACCCGAACCTCCACCCCAACGAAGACTCCCTCGGCAACTACAACCCCAACCCTGATACCCACCGTCACTCCAACGTTGGCACCGATGGTCATCCACGCTCCTTTTGCCAACGGAGTCATTGTCCGTGTCACCCCTGGCTTCGACGGGTTGGTGCTCACCACGCTCAGTAACGGCACGATGGTGTATTCCTTAAATGAGATCCGCCTTGTAGAAGCCGATGAATGGATGAACATCCGCTTGATGGATGGACGCGATGGTTGGATCCTGATCAGCCTGGTGATCACTCCCACACCATCTCAATAACCCTGAAAACCCTGTATAATGGGAACTCTTAACCCATAGACCCTGAGGGAGATTCAGCATGACCATTCATTTTGGCACGGACGGTTGGCGGGCAGTCATTTCAGACACATTTACATTCACGAATCTGCGCCTGGTTGCCCAGGCAATTGCCGATGCCGTACAATCCGACTCCTGGATCAATGGCACACCCCTTGCCACACCACCCGATCCCAAGAAAATGGTGGTCGGTTACGACACTCGCTTTCTCTCCGACCGATATGCCATCGAAGCCTCGCGTGTGCTGGTTGCCAATGGCTTCTCAGTCATGCTCAGCCAATCGGATGCCGCCACTCCGGTGATTTCCTACGCCGTGAAGGACTTGAATGCCATCGGTGGGATCATGATCACCGCTTCGCACAATGCCCCCCGCTACAACGGAGTCAAACTCAAATCAGCTGGCGCTAATTCCGCTTCCCCCGAGCAATGCCGCCGGGTGGAAGTTTACTTGAATGATAACGAAGAGCGCGGACGCGGCCCCAACCTGATGGATTACAACCAGGCGCGTGAGCTCAAGCTTATCCAGCGTTTCAACCCCATTCCCGCCTATACCGATCACATTCGAAAATTGATCGATTTCGATATCATTGCCGAGAACCCTCAACACCTCGTAGTTGATTCCATGTACGGGGCTGGTCGGGGTGTGATCAAGGGAATCTTGCAAGGAACAGGCTGTGAGGTGGCTGAAATTCGCAGTGAATTGAACCCTGGCTTTGGCGGGATCCACCCGGAACCCATCAAACCTTACCTGGGTGCCCTGGCAGGAGCCATCGGCGCCAACATGGGTAGTTTTGGATTGGCCACCGATGGGGATGCCGACCGGACCGGCGCGATGGACGAACGCTGTAATTTCGTCGATCCGCACAAGATCATGGCACTCGCCCTGCGTTATTTGGTAGAGAAAAAAGGATGGAAGGGGTCGGTGGTGCGGACTGTTTCCACCACCCGCATGATCGACCGTCTGGCAGCCCGTTATGGCCTCACCGTCCACGAAACCCCGGTTGGGTTCAACCACATTGCTGATTACATGCTTAAAGAAGATGTACTCATCGGGGGAGAAGAATCCGGCGGAATCTCGTTCAAGGGTCACATCCCCGAAGGTGATGGGATCATCATGGGGTTGCTGCTGCTCGAAATCATTTGCGAAGCGAAAACCACGTTGTTGGAATTAGTCGAAGATTTGCTGAAGGATGTCGGCCCGGCATTTTACGAACGCAAGGATCTTCGCCTGCGCTCGCCGGTTGCCAAAGAAAAAATGACCCAGTCATTGGTGGAAAGCGCTCCCGCTGAACTTGGAGGAGAGAGGATTGTCGATGTCAGTACCCTGGATGGAGTGAAGTTCGTAACCGCCGATGACTCCTGGCTGCTCATCCGACCGTCCGGCACCGAACCGGTGCTAAGAGTGTATGCTGAAGGCCGTTCACCGGAAATGGTGAAAGCCATGCTTGCTTACGGGGAAAAGATTGCTTCTGATGTATCTTAGGCAAATCATGGTTCTGCATTAATATAAAAAGGGACACAGCGACGCTGTGTCTCTACTCATTTACATTCAAATTTTTTCACTAATACTGCCACTTGCCCATATCGTTCCAACAATAACCCAGGTGCTCAGCGATTCGGCCCTCTTTTTTCCCCAGCTTCTTTTTCACCTTGTCGAAAGTCCATTCCATTAATTCCATCCCATTAATCTCTTCGATGCGCTTGCCTATGGCGCGAGCGCGGATATGCTTGCATTGTGCATTGAATACCCCTCCCGGATGCTCGGAAAGGAAATCATCCTGCCTGGCAATTACGAGCAATTCATTCACTAACTTGTCCAGTTCTTCCCTGTTTGCAGGTGGACAGGGTGCACCGCCGAAAAAGTCTCCCCAGAATCCCATAGCGCATCCTCCAATTCAAACGGTTGATTTATTGTAACATCAGCAAGGTTTTGATATAGAATTATTCGAGGCTGGTTAATCATCCGCATGTACGAAAGGATCTCTTCTTGAAAAAATGGATCTATCTTTCCACCCATTTCGATGATGTGGTCTTATCTGCCGGTGGCATGGTATGGGAACAAACTCAAAAAGGGGAAAAGGTGGAAATTTGGACCATTTGTGCGGGTGACCCCCCTGAGGGGATTCCCCTCTCGGATTACGCCAAAATACTGCATGGGTTTTGGGAATTAGGGGATGATGTCCCTCGCAAGCGCGCGCTTGAAGATGCTGCCTGTTGTGCTGTACTGGGTGCATCTTATCGCCGCTACACCGTCCCCGATTGCATCTACCGTTATATCCCAGGAACTGATAAACCTGTCGTCGAGTTACCGGATGATATCAACGCCCCACTCGAACCTACCGAATCGTATTTGATTGCTCCCGTGGCTGATTTTTTACGCAAGAACATCCCCGAGGGTTCGGAAGTAGTCGTGCCATTGACCATCGGTAATCATCGAGACCATTGCCTTACCCGCAAAGCAGCCGAAAGATTGGGCATCCCGCTATGGCATTATGTGGACTATCCCTACATGATCCAGAATGAGTACCATTTGGAAGATTGGGTGCCTACCAGAGGTGAGCAACTCCAGATGAAAGTAACTCCTGCAGGTTTGAAAGCCTGGCAGGATGGCTTTGCCAAACAGCATTCGCAGATTATATTGTTCTGGCCGGACGATGTCGAAATGCATAAAGCCATCGAGGATTACTTCAAAAAGGGCTATGGTTATACAATTTATAAGTTTTAACCCCCACCTGTGGCGGTATAAAGGTTATTATTGGTGTTCCTACCCCCATCCATGGCATCAAAAATGACTTTAAACGAATTGTGCTATACTTCTTCTATGCAACCTCCATCCTACTGGCGGAATTGGGCGGAAAAACTGGAGCGTTGGGGTCTGACAGATCTGGCAGCAACCCTCTTGGAATCGTCCGGGCCGATCTCGACCATTATCGCTCAATTGGTATATGCCGGTTCACCTTTTTTATCCGATTCTCAATCGAAAACCTGGGGAAACCTGGCGCATATGTTTGAAAACCAATCCGAAAGCCAGGCATTTGCTCATTTCCTGAAGGAAGGCAATCCGAAATGAGTGCCTTAAATATTATCCTCGGATTATTCTTTATTTTACTGTTTGCGGGTCTGATCCTTATCTATTCCCTGCCCCGCATGAATAAGAAACCCCCCATTTTGCGGAAAATCGAAGCGGTTGAGAAGCTGAAATTAGCCATAGGGCTGACCGTGGAAGCAGGTACTCGAATCCATATTTCGCTGGGGAATGCTGACCTTCTTTCACCTTACAATGGATCAGCCTTGGCAGGTCTTTCAGTGCTCGAGCAGGTAGCTGTGATCTCTCAGCTGGCAGACCGCAAGCCCATCGCAACTGCCGGCAATGGAGCCGTTGCCGTCCTTTCACAAAGTGTATTCAAAAATTCGCTCGAAGGAAAAAGCATCACAGACATTAAGGAAAGTAACCAGGGGCAACTTGCAGGTACTACTCCTTTATCCTATACTGCCGGAGCCATTAACGTAATCCGAAAAGACCAGGTTTCCACCAACGTATTCCTGGGCAACTACGGTACTGAAGTAGCTCTTCTCGGACAGACTTCGAATCAAATGAAAGCTATCACCTTGGGGGCCAGTGATTCCCTGACAGCTCAAGCTGTTTTGTTTGCTATCTCGGACGACCCACTGATTGGAGAAGAACTTTTTGCACTTCCTGCCTATCTGGGGACAAAGCGGATTCATATTGCCAGCGTTAAGATCCAGGATTTCTTTCGCTGGGTGTTGATCGTCGCCATGCTTGCCGGTGCAATTCTGAAATTCTTGGGGTTCCTATGAAAGGACCCATTGCCTCTACGGTCGCCATTGTGGTAGGCTTGCTCATCCTGACAGGTTACTTCATCGCTTCGCCACTCATTCAAAATATCCGGTTTTTCCTGCTGGAATGGGCAATCATTCTGGCAGGAGTGGCAGGGATTGTAGGAATTTTTAGTTTGCTCCGAACTCACTGGAGAAAAGTCCGCTCGCGTGAATTTGGAAGTCTGATCGTTATCCTGGCCTTTTTAGCCACTTTCTTCATCGGTCTGTTTCTGGGTGCGGAGAATCCCCAATTCCAATATGTGGTCACAGGCATCCAGGTTCCCATTGAATCCAGTTTAATGGCGATTGTACTTTTCAGCCTGGTATTTGCTGCAATCCGACTCTTCCAAAAAAAGAATAACCTGATGGGGACTATTTTCCTGATCAGCATGTTTATTTTCCTGGTTACAAGCAGCAGCATTCTTGGGATGGCTCAAAGTATCCCGGGTGTGGGTGCTGTTATCTCTGCCATCCAGACTTTGCCTGTAGCCGGAGCTCGCGGGATCCTGTTGGGGATTTCGCTAGGGGGAATCGCTGCTGGCATTCGGATCCTGATTGGAGCGGAGCGTCCGTACATAGGATAAACGATGCCTGATCGAATCTGTCCTTTTTGCGGAAAGACCAATCCAGAAGATGCTGAAGTATGCATGCATTGCCAGGCTCGATTGATCTCTTCCAGCAACCCACTCTCCCCCTCATCCAGTGAAGCCAAGCAGGAATTGTCCGATTGGTTGAATTCCACCCGGGAAGATGCAGCCAAGAACGCTGGTCTGCCTGGCGTGCCCTCACAAACTGCTCCAGGTGATTCTTCACAGGAAAATACGCCAGAATGGCTGGCACGAATCCGTGAACGAAGCAAGGCAGAGCAGGAAGTTGCCAAAGCAGCCAACGGTCTGATCGATAGTCCGGAATCTCCTGCTCCCCAAGCCAAGAAAAGTCACCCTTCGAAAAAAGCCAAAGTAGAAGGGGTAAAGAATGAAAAACCTGAAGAAGCCTGGCTTGAAGAGCTGCGTGATGAAAAAGATTCTGTGGCAGATGGACAACCTGAAAAAGCTGATTTAGGAACCTCAGATATACCTCCCGCGGAATCAGAAGATTGGTTGAAGAAGCTGGAAGGCTGGCAAGATTCTCCCGAAGCACACCCGGGCAGGGTGAAAGATGAGCACGGCGTCTGGGTCAAACCATTTCACACCTCAGATCTCAAAGAACTGGGTGACCATCCGGAACTGGAAGCACCCACTCACGTCCCATCCAAAAAACGACCCGAGAAAAAGGAAGACCCGGATCAAGACTGGTTGGAAAGAACCCGGCAGGAAGCTCAAAAATCCGAGCCACCTGCTTCAGTTCCCCCTGAAGAGCCCATTCCCGATTGGCTGGAGGAACTGGAATCCTCCTTCCCTTCCCCCGAACCCACCAAGAAAAAAGGTGTTGAGAAAATAAAAACAGGAAGTGGCGCTCCTCCGGTAAAGATTCCGCCAGTTGGATCAATCCCCACCGGAGCGGAAGAAATGCCGGATTTCCTGAAGAATATTGAACCCGGCTCATCTAGAAAGTCCAAACCTTCCGCACCTGCCTTCATCCCGGGGCATGATGTCGAACCCCTGACTCCATCACAACCTCTTGCTGAACCTCCCAAAGAAAAACCTGCCGATATGGAAGGTTTGGCCCCTGCGCAACTTCCCAGTTGGCTGCAGGCGATGCGCCCCGTGGAAAGCGTTTTACCTGAAAACCTTCCAACCGGTGAAACAAGTGGCGAAAAGGGTTCTGGAGCTCTGGCGGGACTGGCAGACGTCATTCCCATCCAGGAAGAAGCTACCCCGGTAAGTAAAACATCCGATTCCACACCCCACTTGAGGGTGGATGACCGGCAGAAAGTGCAAGCTCAATTGTTGGAATCCGTCTTGCTCGAAGGCAGTAAAGCAGTAGAGATCCCCAAACCCGTTCAAAAAAAGGGAAGATCGGCAGGAAGGATTCTCGTCAGTTTGCTGATAACCATCTTTCTCGCCATCCCCATCGTGATGGGGAGTAATTCCCGGCTGATGCCCTCACCCGTATTTTTTGCACCCGAAACAGTGTCCATGTTTACCGCCATCCAGACAATGGCACCAAACTCCCGGGTACTGGTTATCCTCGATTACCAACCCTCCCTGGCAGGTGAACTGCAAACTGCATCTTTGCCTGTCATCGAGCACTTGATGGCACAGAATGCTGGGTTGGTGTTCATCTCCACCACTCCTTCGGGCCCGATCCTTGCCAACACCCTGGCACAACTCGCGCAGACTGCCACCCCTGGTTTTGATACAAATGCCCTCCTGGTGAACCTTGGTTATTTACCCGGGGGTGCCATCGGTTTGCAGGAATTCGCACAACAACCCCGCTACACGGTCCCAATCACCTGGACCCGGTTGGATGCCTGGTCAACCCCAGTGCTGCAAGCGGTTACTGGCCTGAAGGATTTCAATGCTGTTGTGATCCTCACC
>JBGQAS010000437.1:0-2190 GCA_041494435.1 Anaerolineaceae bacterium
AAGCCCGGAGACTACCTCACGCAGCGTTGTACCTACTACTTTTATGTGTGGATATTTTGATATAACTTTTTTCACCATCTTTTTGTATCCTTCGATGGGAAGTTTCTTAAGGTTATCATTAATCCCCTCCACTTCAACACCAAGTACCTTCTGAAAATCTTCCTCATTGCCAATAAAAACATCAATATTGGGCCAATGATCCAGTTTTGGATCAATGAAAGCGTCAGTATCTTCTTATTTCGGAATACATCCCCGAGTTCCTCATATTTCACTTTGGTAAATGGCGGATACATCATGAGGATCAACCCAATCGCGATCGGAATATTGGTCGTCCCTACCGAGACAGCGTTGTTGAAACTTTTAACTGCGGTTGGGAATAGAAAGCCGATGCCCACCCCCACCGCCATTGCCAGGAATATCCACAGCGTCAGGAAGCGATCAAGAAACGAGAGTTTTTTGGTCAAACTAACCTCGGGCGGCTGGCGCACTGCAATGTCAGACATATGAAACCTCCAAATTTGAGATATTTGTTTTAACGGCTTGAACCGTTATAGTTCACCAACAGGTAGATGATTTCGCGCTCCATACCATCGCGCACCTTGCGAAAATCGTTCATTTCATCAGTTTTAGCCGGGTCGGGGAAACTGTGATGGACGCGCTTTCCCTTTCCTAACCAGAGGGGACACTCTTCCGCCGCCGAATCGCAAACCGTGACCACCAGGTCGAAATCCACGCCTTTGAATTCATTGACAGATTTCGAGCGACCCTGATGCTGGATCCCGATTTCGGCCAGCGCTGCCAGAGCCTTCGGGTGAACGTAACCCGCAGGCTTCGTCCCAGCACTGACAGCTTCCCACGTATTGCCAAGACGATAATTGACGATCGCTTCTGCCATTTGCGAGCGGCAGGAGTTGCCGGTGCAGAGAAACAACACTTTTCGTTTATCCATGCCCTCAACTCAATGGTCTGTTGATAACCAACCAAGCGCATTGCTAGCCGTGTCATTAACGGTCGCTTGTTTCATATACCGGGCAACCATGATCGCTTCGGTGATTTCTTTGTGGGTTACCCCTTTTTCTTTTGCCATTTTTACCCACATTTGGGTGCATGTATCTGATCCGCTGATTGCGGCTGCGGCAATCCCGATAAGCATTTTGTATTTGGCAGGTACAGCCTGATAACTGGGGTGCTCAAAGAGGAGTGCCTTTTCATCCATTTGGTTTTGCGCAAACTCGGGCGCAAATTCTTTCAATAGTTCCATTGGTGTTTTCATAAAATATCCTTATCGTGCGAATGTGTGGCTTGTTCTCCTATTGCTCATGAATTGCGATCGTTGCATCTTCTCTTAGCGTTTCAAACCAATCTGGGTAATTATCCTTTAATTTCATATCACGGGCAACCGTATAAAGCTCACTACACGGGATTTTATCCGTCACATTTTCCGGTTTGCCGGATAATGTGGGATTCTGGCTGGCGTGGCATTGAATCGCCCTGATTTTTTCAAGTTTATAGTCAGAAATATCAACTTCTATCAGTGGCTGCGTCTCCTCAAGCCCTGTAGAAGAGACGCCACATCCAAGTATGGTCGCTTCAGAGGGGTGGAGATAGAGCAGCATCCCTTTTTTATATGTGAGGTCAAATGCCTGGGTGACCATGTGTGATATTGCGATGTGGTCGGAATGTCCCGATACGCCCTCTGGACCAAATGTGAGGATGACCTGGGGTTGTATAAGATCGATCCAACAAGCAATCATTTCTAATAATGTCTGCGATTTTGTACGAGCCAGACCACCATCTGGATAATCCAGGAAATAAACTTCAATCCCAAGTTGCTCTGCGGCTTTCTGCAGCTCATGTGTGCGGATATTTCCAGCTTCTTCAGGCGTTACTCCAGGAATGCCGGCCTCTCCACGCGTTACGCACAACAGAACAACCTGCACATCTTGATGGGCATATTTTGCCAACGTGCCACCAACTCCAAAACTTTCATCGTCCGGGTGGGCAAAGACTGCCAGCAACCGTTTAGCCCTCAATTCACGCACACACTGTCCTTGAGGGGTGTATCCGAGGCAAAAACTATTATCCAATTTTTGTAACCTCTGGAACTAATTCTTGTGCGATACGATCATTTTGATAAATCTGATCACCCAACCTGGCCAGCATTTCCAGTCCCTTGATTTCGTAAGGAAG
>JBGQAS010000254.1:0-3935 GCA_041494435.1 Anaerolineaceae bacterium
AATTGTTCCCGAATGCCTGTTATGCAAAAGTTCAGAATGGCGATGTTGCATCGATGTCGAACAGTTACAACCTGGCAAAAAAAATCCACATCCCACCCGTAGCCATTCATCCTATATATTTCTTGCGAGCAGATGAGGCTCCGCTTATCAAGACATTGGCAGCCATTGATTCAAACCGCACTATTAAGGAATTGCCTGATTCGGCTGGGACCTCTTCGCGGGCATTTTTCCTCTCTCCCAAGGAAATGGAAGAAAAGTACAACAGCATGCCCGAAGCCATTGAATCAATGATGGAAATTACTTCCCGTTGCCAGCTCAATCTTCCGTTGGGGGTCGCCAAGATGCCCGGGATAGAAATCCCAAAGGGCATGACCGCCAACCAATATCTCCGGCATCGTGCAGATAAAGGACTACGAAAGCTTTATCACCCTGTTACAACAACAATCCAACAGCGCTTTGACCATGAACTCGAAGTTATAGCAGAGCGCGGATTTGAGCCTATTTTCTTGATCGTAGAGGAGCTACTGAATTATTCCAGGTCGCAAAGCATCCCCTTCTCATCTCGGGGTTCGGCCGGATCTTCCCTGGTAGCCCATTGCTTGGGGATCACCAGTCCCGATCCGATGGCGCTCGACCTTTATTTCGAACGTTTCCTTAACCCTGCGCGGACAACACCCCCGGATATCGATACCGATCTGGATTCGCGGGGTAGGGATGCGGTTATCCAGCACGTGTTTGAAAAATATGGAGCTGAGCGTGTGGCAATGGTGGGGACGATCAACCGTTTCCGTCCACGCTCTGCCTTGGGAGATGTATCCAAGGCTCACGGGCTTTCCCCCGAGCGAGTCCATGAATTAACCCGCCAATTACCCTATGGTTTTTTTGCGCGGATGGAGGAAAGCGAGGATGAGGAGAGTGGGCGAGTTCCTGAATCCCCATTCAAAGAATTGGCTCGAACCAATTCCAGCCCCGAATTCAAACGGATCTTCGCTGAAGCGGAAGCCCTCCTCAAACAACCGCGGCACCTCTCCGTACATGCCGGAGGATTGGTCATTGCACCCGGTATCATGACCGACCTGGTTCCTGTAATGCGCTCCGGAAGTAAAGGGGTGATCATCACTCAATTCGACCTCAATTCCGTGGAAGATATGGGTCTGGTGAAGATTGACTTGCTTGGTATCCGTGGCTTGACCGTGATGGGAGATGTAGCCAAAGCCATTTACTCCTGGCGCCGGCGGGATTATTCATCCCCACTCGCGGTACTCGATTCCATTCCCCTAAAAGATGATGAGACATCCGACCGGTTGGAGAAGGGATTAACCATCGGATGTTTTCAGATCGAAAGCCCGGGGATGCGCGCCACGCTGCGTGAAGTTCATGCCCGCAGATATGAAGATCTGATCGTAGCCCTTTCGCTTTATCGACCGGGACCCATTACGGGTGGGATGAAAGATGCCTTTGTGAGACGGTTTCGAGGTCAGGAAAAAGTGGAATACCTTCACCCGGCTTTGGAACCCTTGCTCAAGGAAACATTCGGGGTCATCCTCTACCAGGAACAGGTGCTTCGGTTGGCTCGCGATTTGGCGGGGATGTCGCTGGCAGATGGCGACATGCTGCGGCGGGCGATGAGTCACTTCGACCCCGGCAAACAAATGCAACTTCTCAAAGAGCGATTCCTGCACGGAGCGGAAGAAAAGAATGGAGTTCCGCCCGATGCAGGCGAGAAGATATGGGAACTAATGGCTGCCTTTGCCGGGTATGGTTTCCCCAAAGCTCACGCTGCCTCGTATGCCCTGGTGTCCTGGCATTCTGCCTGGTGCAAAACCCATTTCCCTGCGGAGTTCATGGCGGGCGTGCTGGCCAACTGGGGTGGGTACTACAGCCAACGGGTGTACTTGAGCGAGGTCCGCCGCCTGGGCATTTCGCTCCACGGACCAGACGTGAACCATTCGCAGGATGAATTCTGTGTGGCATATCCCAAGGGGGAGCCTGTCCTGTACATGGGCCTGGACCAGGTGAAGGATTGTACCCGGCGGACCATCCAGCGGATTATCCAGGAACGACCCTTTCATTCGCTGGAAGAATTCCTTGCCAAGGTTGATCCCCGTAAAGGGGAAGCTGAGAACCTAGCCCTAGTGGGTGCCTTGGATGAGTTGGCTACCATTCCCCGTATCTTGAAGAGATTGAAGGGTGGAGATTGGACCCCTGGACAAATGTCCCTTTTTGAACGCCCCATTGACGACGTAAAAGAGGATTGGACCCTGGAGCAAAAAATCCAGGCCCAGCAAGATATCCTGGGGGTTTCCGTGCTGGCTCATCCAATGGACCTGGTTGCCGGGCAGGTGAAAAAAGTAGGGGCATTGAGTACTGTGGAAGCCTTGGAAAAAGTCGGGCAACAGGTTACGGTGGCAGGTGTGCGCATGAGCAGTCATCGTCACCGCAATTCGAAGGGCGAGTGGATGGCATTCATCACCCTCGAAGACCTAGAGGGCATGCTGGAAGCCGTAGTCCTGCCTGATGTATACCGGCGGTACAAGGATGAAGTTTTTTCATCACACCCCATGCTGCTTACAGGCACGATGGAATTGGACGCATCGCGGGGTGAACCGATGCTCCGTGTGGAACGGATCCAGATGCTCATGTAGCCTTTGAGTGGAGGGGAAGGAAAAATGGACAAATGGGTGAGCATGCTTAGGGTGGATCCGATCACAACTCCGAAAAATTATTCCGATCGAGCCTTGGATTATTTCATCCGTCGCGATCTGCTGGAAGAGAAGGTGGAATCCATCGAGACGTTGTGGGAGTTGGCGGAACCCCTGAAGCTCGTTTCAAAGCAGGCAGATCAAGGGTGCTGGCATTATCCTTCAAAGACCAAGAGCAACGACTTGTTGTTCAACTACGATTTATTGGAAACCTATCGCAGCTTGCGTATCCTGGTGGATATGTATGGCTTTGACAGGCGACACGTTTCCATCCAAAACGCCGCAAAATACGTATTCTCTTGCCAAACGCAGGAAGGGGACATCCGTGGGATATTGGGCAACCAGTATATGCCATACTACCATGCGGTTCTATTGGAGGAGTTGATTAAAGCAGGGTACGAAAACGATGAGCGGGTTATCAGAGGCCTGGATTGGCTTTTGACTGTGCGCCAGGAAGATGGAGCCTGGATAATTCCGTTCCAGGGAGTGCCTGCCAAAGAAAAGAAAAAGCTTTGGGATAAGGCTGCCATTCCGCCGGACCGCAGGTTACCATTTTCTCACCTGGCAACAGGGATGATCCTGAGGGCATTTGCCGCACATCCCGGATACCGCCATCGCCCGGGGATCCGAAAAGCTGCCGTGCTATTGAAATCCCGGTTTTTCAAGGCGGACGAGTACTACGACCGTAAAGGTCCCGAATACTGGCTGAAATTCCAGTATCCATTTTTCTGGACCAGCCTGTTGACCGTTCTGGATACCCTTCACTTCCTGGGATTTACGAGGGAAGATGCCGACATTCAGAAAGCGCTGACCTGGTTTGTCAACAACCAGTATTCCAACGGGTTATGGCCCACCGAGTACAACAAAGGTAAAAACGCTGCCCAATCCATCCCATGGGTGACTCTGGCGGTATGTCGTGTGCTAAAGAACAATTATTTAAATTGAAACAACAGCCGAGGATTATTTAAATCAATTTAAATAAATACTACTGAGCTACTTGCTTTTTTTCCAAAGCGCAGAGACCACTTTCTGATCGATCTTGAAATACATTAATGTCAAACCAATCGTATCGATCAGTCCATGGGTGATGATCACCAACCAAAGGTTGAATCCCCCAACCACGAAGATCACAGCCAACAGGGCGCCAACAATCCCGGTACTGTATACCCCGCTTTTCCCCTGGTAGGTATGTGCAAGTCCAAAAATGACCGAACCAATCAGGATGCTCAGAAT
>JBGQAS010000267.1:0-3738 GCA_041494435.1 Anaerolineaceae bacterium
GGCTTAGGAAGTACAAGGATTGAGGAAATAATGCAATTGGGGCTTGGGATATTACTAAGTGTTGTCCTGGGATTTGTCATTAATTATCTATCGGATGTTTTGCCTTCCGTGAATCGCTTGTCTCGACCTGTCTGTACTCACTGCAACAACTCATTAACCTGGTCAGAATTTCTGCTATTTAAAAAATGCCCGAATTGTGAAACTCCTAGAACTATTCGATCCTGGGTGGTTATTATTTCCATGATCGGTTTTTCAATTCTTTTCTGGTTTTTCCCCATGAGCCGATTAGGCTATTGGATCAGTGTGCTTCTCGTCGCTTATTTTGAAGTGATTTTCGTGATCGATATTGAACACAGACTCATTTTTATTTGGGTATGCATTATCGGCGTCGTGGCGGCTATCCCTTTGGGAGTTTGGTTGCGTTATTCAAATCCGAAAATCTCATCGAATCTGTTGCAATCATTGGGGTTGACACTTCTCGGAGGAGTTGCAGGTTTTCTCGTGATGCTTGCAATTTATTACCTTGGAGTTTTATTTAATCGAATTACTTCACATTTGCGAAAAACAGCAATGGAAGAAGAAGCCTTTGGATATGGCGATGTATTGGTTTCTGCGGTAATTGGATTGATCCTTGGCTGGCCCGGTGTACTTGCCGCTATACTGGTAGCCATTTTGCTTGGAGGTCTTTTCAGTGGTATCTATATGGCTGTTAAATCGGCAAAGAAGAATTACCAGGCGTTTACTGCGATTCCTTATGCGCCCTTTCTTATTTTAGGCACGATTATCCTTCTTTACCTGGCAAAATAAAAATCGGCTTTCAAGCCGATTTTTATTGATAATTGAATAGTTTTTATTCTGAAATGATATCTGCAAACGTTTGTGGTGTTGACGAGGGAGTGAATTCTTTTCCTGAGGAAGAATATTTTACACCGATGGGGGTGGTATCCAATGTACCAGAAAGATCATTGCGACAATAGCGATAAGACATTTGACCCACAATATCGAGTGGACTGTATAAAACATACGACCAAATGTTATTGCCCACATTCCACATGGGTATGGGAGTTGTCCACGTGAAGGGATTGAGCTGGAGGGATATGAAATCCGTCGGAGCTGTGCTGGCGGGCACCTGGACTGTGAAAGTTACGGGTGCATTCGTTCCCTTGCCCCAGTTATCCACTTTGTCGGTGATGATCATATCCTTGTTTGGGACAACAAGCTTATGAAGATAAAAAGAGCCAGCTGAGTCATGTTCTGCATTCCAAAAACCATCCCCCAGTGAATATTTATATTCAATATAGATCCCCGCTGGTAAAGTGATGGTGACGGCATATTGTTGATCCGAAAGTCTGCCCAATACCGGTGCGTTGGCAGGCAGGGTGCTAAAACCACCATCCAAATCCTGGAAGGTATTCCCCAATTGAGCCAGGCTGCCAATCAAGCGTAAACGCGATACCGAATAATCCATCACCGGCAGATTGACAACAAAGGTTATGTTTACAGATGGATTCAAAGACACATTAAAATCTGCGGGAGTGGTTGCATTGGCAGCGATCAGAGCACCTTGCTGAAAAGTAGCATATGCTCCTGTCGGGCTCAAAGCGACCAGGTTGTGGGTACCGGGGAGGATATTTTCAATTTGATATGTGCCATCGTCTGCTGTCGTTGTTGAAACTCCACAAATTGAAACCAACATGCCTGAAACCGGATTACCATTCCCATCGACTATTTGTCCCTGCAAACGACCCGTTTGTGCTGAAAAAGGTTGATCCATCCAAGCAGCCACTGCATCCTGAATGACAACTGGACCGGAGACTTCAAATAAGCGATATCGAACGGGATGATTATCGGTGGTGTATTCGGGTGTGGCGATATTATCCAATCGGGAAAAACGATATTTGATCACAGAGTTTAGAGGCAGATTTACACGAACAAAAAAAGTGGTTGTAGTGACGGGTTGCATTTGGTAACGGGTGGGATTGAATGCCAGTCCAGTCACTTCATCCAGGATCTCCAAGACTACACCGCTGGAACCTGGAATGGCAGCAGGAAGAACTACCTGGAAGACTACCTCTGTTTCAGCCAAGCTGGAAGTATTTGTTCCAGTGTTGGCAGTTCCCAGATTGCAACCTGTTAATACAATGACGATTAGGAGAGTAAGCAAGTTAGCAACATTTTTGTTCGCAATATGTTTTTTCATTTTCCCTGCCCAGATGAATAAATATTTGTCAGCTCAACTTTTGGATGATCTCATTTTCGTGAGCAGCCAGACTGCCGAGAACTCCATTCACAAACCGCGGCGTACTATCGGAACCATAGACCTTGGAAAGCTCAATCGCTTCGTTAATCACCACCTTCAAAGGAGTGGTTTTCGAAACTGCAAATTCCCACAAGGCAATTCTTAATATATTTCGATCAATAATAGCTACCTGGTCAAGCGGCCATTCCGATGCATGTTCAGCAATGATCGTATCCAATCTGGCAATCAAAGGAATCACTCCAAAAATGATGGAGCGGGAAAATTCTGCCAGTTTGTCATCCAGTTCCATTTCGGATAGTCGGTATTCGAAAATAGCACCCGGAGCATGGCCTGAGATATCGTATTCAAAAAGTACTTGCAAGGCAAGGCTGCGAGCCTTAGTCCTTGATTTCATAAAAAATTACGCTTCTTTAGAATCAAAATCGATGTCTTCCACGTGAATATTGATCCTGCCCACTTCCATTCCCACCATTTCGGAGATGGCTCTTTCCACCTGGGATTGGATCTTTCGGGAAACCTCGCGGACATTCAAGTCTCTTTTCAGGACCACAAACAGGTCCATGTAAACCCTACCGTCCACCACGTCCACCAATACCCCTTCATCTTCGGGCTTGGAAAAGATCCTATTGAGATCACGCACTCCACTTGCTAATCGGCTTACACCGGGGACGCTTAATGCAGTCAATCGTCCAATGGAGATGATTACTTCGGTTGAAACCGTTGTTTTGCCGGGAGTATCTGCAGATATGTTCATTCAGACTCCATTCTCTAAAAAATGATTATAACCGATAAGACTTTCTTATATTTTAACCCAATCGAAAGTTCGAGTTACTGCCTTTTTCCACTCAGAATAAATTCTTTCCCTAATGGCTTTATCCATATCAGGTTTCCACTCTCTTTCCTTGCCCCAATTCTTCCTCAATTCCGAAAAGTCCTTCCAGAAACCAACTGCCAAACCAGCTGCATAGGCAACCCCCAACGCTGTAGTTTCTGTGATTACCGGACGAACGACCGGCACATCAAGGAGATCTGCCTGAAATTGCATCAAGAGTTCGTTGTGGACCATTCCGCCATCTACTTTCAATGTCGATAATTTCACCCCAGAATCCTTTTCCATGGCTTCCAATACTTCGAGGGTTTGGAAAGCGGTCGATTCCAAGACAGCTCTTGCAAAATGACCACGGTTGACGTAACGGGTCAGACCAACGATTGCTCCCCGGGCATCCGTTCTCCAATAGGGAGCAAATAACCCTGAGAAAGCAGGCACAAAATATATCCCGCCATTATCAGTTACAGTTCGAGCCAACTGCTCGATATCCGAGGATTTCTCAATCATCTGGAGGTTATCCCGGAGCCATTGGACCAAAGCCCCCGTTATGGCGATGGAACCTTCGAGGCAATAGACAGGTTTTTGGTTGCCAATTTGATAACCCAGGGTGGTTAACAAACCAAATTTGCTTTCCACTGGTTGAGTGCCC
>JBGQAS010000420.1:0-2302 GCA_041494435.1 Anaerolineaceae bacterium
AAGGGAAGGTTCCATCCACAGGTAACTTGCTTACCGGCAGGCTGTCGCCATCGTTGACCATGATGGGTCCTAAAGTGTTGCGCACGAAATCGGGCGCATTCGCGGGTACAGCCGGGCGACGGGTCAATTTGCTGGATACTTCTGCGGGAACCTTGACTTCAAACAAATTCGCCAGCGATTGATCCACGGCATCGAAGTTCTGCTTAACAACGGCTTCTCCGCGCTTGCCATAGGTTTTTTCGATGCTCGTTTTGATGGCTGCAATGGCTTCTTCACGAGGGAGAATGCCACTGATGGCAAAGAAACAGGTCTGCATGATGGTATTGATGCGTCCCCCCAAGCCAATCCGACGGGCAACTTCATAAGAATCGATTACAAAGAAACGTAGTTTCTTATCAATGATCGAGCGCTGCACTTCCTTGGGTAGCTGATCCCATACTTCATCGGGACCATAGATGCTGTTCAAGAGGAAAACCCCACCCGGTTGAGCATACCTGAGCATATCGAACCGCTCAAGGAAGCTGAACTGATGGCAAGCCACAAATTGAGCTTCATTCGCTCCGATCAAATAAGGAGCATGAATGGGTTTCGGCCCAAAGCGCAAATAGGAAGTGGTCACTGTCCCGGATTTACGGGAATCGTAATAGAAATACCCCTGGGCGTAGTTATCCGTGTCTTCACCGATAATTCGGATGGAATTATGGTTTGCACCCACCGTGCCATCTGCACCAAGTCCGAAGAACACACACCGTCGGGTTTCTTCCGTGGCAATTGAGAAGTTCGGGTCGTAATCCAGGCTGGTATGCGTTACATCGTCGTTAATGCCGATAGTGAAATGGTTCTTGGGAGCAGGCTTTTTCAACTCATCGAAAATGCCTTTAACCATGGCTGGGGTGAATTCCTTGGAAGCCAATCCATAGCGTCCGCCCACGATGCGGGGCATTTTATTGAACTTTGCCTGGGCAGGAGCAAGCCCTTCGCTTAAGGAAGTAACCACATCCATGTAAAGTGGTTCACCAACTGAGCCAGGTTCCTTGGTTCGATCCATAACCGCAATCGATTTAACCGTGGAGGGAAGTGCTTTGAGAAAATGTTCAAAGGAGAAAGGCCGGTAGAGGCGAACGTCCAAAACACCAACCTTTTCACCATGTTTGATCAGGTATTTTGCTGTTTCTTCAGCGGTCTCTGCTCCTGAACCCATGATGACGATCACGCGTTCTGCATCTTCTGCGCCGTAATAATCGAAAAGGTGATACTTACGCCCGGTCAACTCGGCGAAACGATTCATCATGTTTTGCACGATTTGTGGGCAGCGCTGATAGAAGGGGTTCACTGTTTCGCGCGATTGGAAATAAACATCCGGGTTTTGAGCTGTTCCACGGACGAACGGATGATCCGGCGAGAGGGAGCGAGCCCGATGTTCAGCAATCTTGCCATCATCGATCATGGCGTGGATATCTTCATCGGTAAGCAATTCGATCTTGTCAATTTCATGGGAGGTACGGAAGCCGTCAAAGAAATGCAAGAATGGAATTCGAGCTTCCAGGGTGGCAGCCTGGGCAACGAGTGCCAGGTCATGAGCTACCTGCACAGAATTCGATGCCAACATGGCAAACCCCGTCTGGCGGGTGGCCATTACGTCGGATTGATCACCGAAAATGGACAGCGCATGGGTAGCCAGTGCACGGGCAGAAACATGGAAAACCGTGGGGGTCAATTCACCGGCGATTTTGTACATATTGGGGATCATCAACAGCAATCCCTGGGATGCTGTGAAAGTGGTGGTTAGCGAACCCGTTTGCAGCGCTCCATGCACAGCGCCTGCAGCCCCTCCCTCGGATTGCATTTCGATCACCGTGGGGACGGTTCCCCACAGGTTGGGGATATTCTTTGCGGACCATGCATCGGCATATTCACCCATGTTCGAAGATGGGGTAATGGGATAGATCGCGATCACCTCGTTGACACGGTAGGCGACATACGCGACGGCCTCGTTGGCATCACTCATCGTTGTTTTCTTTGACATACAATCTCCTGCGATTTATCGGGTGAATTCCCCGCATATGAATTTGGACTTAAACCGATTTATTATAGTCCAAAACCCTCTTACGTTTTCCCGGGTGCTCCCTCATTTTCTATCGAATTTTTCCAACTTACCTTTCATTATATTTTGGATCGATTTCCAAGCCAGCATTAAAGCCGCCAGGGTTTTCCCGTCGTTGATCTTGTTGGCAGCAATCATTTTTTCCACTTCTGAAACAGGAATAAGTTCTGACCGGAGAAATTCGTCTTCATCGCCCGC
>JBGQAS010000226.1:0-4245 GCA_041494435.1 Anaerolineaceae bacterium
CAAAACAGCCATTTTCCTGCTCATTTTTACTTTTTCCCTGTTGGGATGCACCCGTCCGACCACCACCAGCACCCCAACCGCGGTCATCGCTCCCATTTTTACGGAGACAGCCACCTCAACTCCCCAAGCCAGCAAAGTCTTATTGATTGCCAATCCAGCTGACGATCCTTCCCTGGTAAACCAGTTGAGTGCGGAACTTGGGACTTTGTCTGCCCAGTCAGGATTGACCCTGGAACAGCTAAATGGTTTGCAGGTTTCAGATTTGAATGGAGAAATAAAGGTGGTCGTTTTTGCCTCCAACCCTTCCAACTTGAACGAGTTAACTGGATCAGCGGCGAATATTCAGTTTGTAGTGGTTACAGATCAGGATATGGCTGCAACCGCAAACCTGACGGTTGTCCGCGTGAAGGAAGAATTTTCCTTGTTCATTGCAGGTTATATTGCTGAAATGCTTTCCACCGATTGGCGTGCTGCTGCTTTGATCCCATCCGATATCCCCCAATCTGATCTCTTGCAGCAGGCGTTTCAAAATGGAGGGCGTTATTGGTGCGGCACTTGCTCCGAAAATTATCCTACCTATGCAGATTTCCCCCTGGTGTCAGCCTTGCCATCAGGCAGTGACGCCAACACTTGGAAAGCTGCCGTAGACCAGTTGGAGGTTAATCGGATCTACACTATGGTTGCCTGGGACTTGACCAACATCCCTGAGGTGATGCAATATATCAACCTCTTGAATGTTCTTACGGAACAGGGCATCTTCATTCATCCGGTTATGCTTGGTAACGAAGTCCCCAGCGATGCTCTCCGTCCCTCATGGGCGGTCACACTGGTCCCCGATGTTTTCACCCCTCTCCAGGCAGCCTGGGCGGACCTGATGGTTGGAACAGGTGGGCGTACCTATGTAGCCGGTGTAAAAATGACCGAGATCAATGAGTCCCTTTTTGGCATTGGCAAACAGAGATTGGCAGATGAAACCATCCAGAAACTGGTCCAGGGACTCATTGACCCTGCCAATCCCTGATGAAAACTGGAAAGAGCTGTCGGTTATAATTCTTCGAAGAGGAGAATTAAAATGGGAACACACAGGATCAATATCGAATATTGCCAGGTTTGAGGGTTCACCGATTTGGCTGTCAGTCTGACAACCAACCTGATCAAATTGTACGAGTCCGAGATCCAAACCATCAGTCTCACCCCTTCCACGGGTGGGCGATTTGAAGTGAGTGTGGATGACCAACTCCTTTTTTCCAAGATCAAAGAACAACGCAAGGCTTATCCTGATGAGATTGAAAAACTGGTGGGGAGCTTTCTGAAAGGCAGGTAAGGAATGGTAAAGAAGAAAGGTCGAGTTTTTTCGGGATCACGTCCCACTGGGCGGCAGCATTTGGGAAATTACCTGGGCGCCATCCAGAATTACGTCAAGCTTCAGGATGATTACGAGTGTGTTTATTGCGTGGTCGATTTGCATGCCCTCACCACTTTAGATACTACTGAAGACCTAAAAGCCAACACTTACGAAATGGTGTTGGATTGGCTGGCTGCCGGCATCCGTCCCGAAGAATCAATTGTATTCATCCAGTCGCACGTCCCCCAGGTGACTGAGCTGCACACCATCCTTTCGATGATCGCCCAGTTGGGCAAATTGACCGACTTGCCCACATTTAAAGAAAAAGTACGTGAGCAACCTCATAATGTGAATTATGGCCTGGTGGGGTACCCGGTTTTGATGGCAGCGGATATTCTTCTCTATAAATCGAATGTTGTTCCAGTGGGTCTCGACCAGGCGCCCCATATTGAGTTTGCCCGAGAGATTGTCCGGACATTTAATCATACTTACAAGACCCAGGTCTTGATCGAACCTGAGATGAAAGTGACCCAATTCCCGAAGGTGCTGGGGACGGACGGGCACCAGAAAATGAGCAAGAGCCTGAACAACGACATCGAGTTGGCAGCCACCCCCGAAGAGACTGATAAACGGGTACTCACCATGGTGACGGATCCCGCGCGCATACGCCGTACCGATCCCGGCAACCCGGATATCTGCAACGTTTTCACCTTCCATAACATGTTTTCGCCCAAGGAAACCATTGACATGGTCAATGTCGAATGCCGCAGAGCGGGTATCGGTTGCGTAGAAGACAAGCACCTGATGGCAAAATATTTAAATGAATACCTGGCACCTTTCCGCGCCCGCAGGCACGATCTGGAAAAAGATCCCAACTTCGTTTGGGATGTGCTGCGTGATGGGGAAAAACGTGCTCGGGCAATCGCTGAAAAGACGCTCGAAGAAGTCCGGGCTGCTGTCGGTCTCCCTTAAGTTAATCATCTCCCTTAAGCTTAAGAATGAAAGCTATTGTCCAGCGAGTTCAAAAAGCCAGTGTTACGGTATCCGGCAAATTAATCGCGGAAATCGGGAATGGTTTGCTGATCCTGCTGGGTGTGGGCAAGGAAGATAACGAAGAAAATGCCAGGATACTGGCTGAGAAAATCTCTCATCTGCGCATCTTTGCCGACGAACAAGGGAAAATGAATCTGTCTGTGCTGGACATCAATGGTTCGGCGATTGTCGTTTCACAATTCACCCTCTTTGCCGATACCCGCAAGGGTAACCGGCCATCATTTATTGATGCGGCAACCCCTGAAATTGCCAGCCCATTGTGTGACAGGTTTGCTGAAAAGCTTCAGCAGATGGGTATTCCCACCCAAACTGGGGAATTTGGTACCCACATGCTGGTGGAAATCCTGAACGACGGCCCGGTGACTATTTCCCTTGAAGTCTGAAACTTCCCATTTTCTAAAACGTAAGTAGATTGGTGTTATACGATTCCTTCCTTGTTGGAAGAATCCCGAATTTGGCAAGCAGGTATAATCAGTTGTCCTAGAAGGAGGAAGAATGAACATAGCGAGTATGATTTCAGGAATTTCAGTGTTTTTTTGGATTGCCGCTGTGGGGGTTTTGGTGGTCATCCTGGTGCAAGCCTGGCGGGGAAAACCGGTCAAACGGGGAGCTGGCATCATTATTGGCGCTTTTGTCGTCGCCATTTTACTGACCACGCTTAGCGCAGGCTTGGTTTTCATCAACCCGGATCAGCGTGGGGTGGTGATTTCGGCATTGCAGCCCGCCGGATATCGACCTGATGCCCTCACTCCTGGATTGCACTTCGTCGTACCTTTTGCAGAGAATGTGATTTTGTACCCGATTTCGAAGCAAACCTATACCATGTCCATTGCTGCCAACGAGGGAGATGTGTTAGGCGATGATTCAATCACAGCCAGAACGGCAGATGGGCAGCAAGTATATGTGGATGCATCGGTCATCTTTGAGATCGATCCTCTGAAGGTCACCCAGATACATATCCAATGGCAGAACCGATATTCTGATGACCTCGTGCGACCCCTTGCCCGTGGGATTATTCGCGACACAATTTCTCAGTACAATGTGGAACAGGTGGTCACTTCCAAGCGGGTGGAAATGACCCAGGCGATAACGGATGGTCTGGAAGCCCAATTCAAGGAAAACGGATTGGTTTTGATAGATTTCATCCTGCGTAATATCACCTTCACTCCAGAATATGCTGCATCGGTAGAGCAGAAACAAATTGCTGAACAACTTGCACAACAAGCTGTGTATGTAGTCCAGCAAAAGGAACAGGAAGCCGAGCAAGCTCGCCAGGTTGCCAAGGGGCAGGCGGATGCAGTGGTAATCGTGGCACAAGGAGATGCTGATGCGCGCATCATCCAGGCGAAAGCCGAGGCAGAAGCATTGCAGCTTATTGCAGGTGCTCTGGCCGGAAACTCGGATTTGTTGACCTACCAGTACATCACCAAACTTTCTCCAAACGTATCGGTAATGTATCTGCCCAGCAATTCGCCTTTCGTTTTCCAGTTGCCGAATACGCCACAATAATCCTGTTGAAGTTTAGATAAAGAGCGGGTTTCGACCCGCTCTTTTGCTATCCAAAATAGTAAATGGGATAAAATTATTTTTATGGAAACTGTGGCACCTTCTCCTTCAGGGAAGCAGATCCGCCTCACCAGCCTCTCCAAGTGCGCTGGTTGAGCCTCCAAGCTGAGCGCTGACGCGCTGGCGCAGGTTCTGCGACCGATCGAAGAAATGTTCAAGGCATCTGAATATCCCGACCTTCTGGTTGGGTTACAAACCCCGGATGATGCGGCTGTCTGGAGGTTGGAAAAAGACCGCGCCATGGTTCTGACGACCGATTTCTTTACACCCGTGGTGGATAA
>JBGQAS010000268.1:0-3706 GCA_041494435.1 Anaerolineaceae bacterium
ATAAAGCCTGAATTCATTGATCCGCTTTCCCTGCAGGCTCATCTGGGAGAAAAGATGGGGGTGCTTGGTCAGGGGACAGATCTTTTGTATTTTGATATATTGCTCGTTCGGGAAGTACCAGGGGGCTCTCTGGAACAGGTCATCTTCCGAATGGATGCTCTTCATCAATTAGAGAATATGGGGTTGAGGGTAATCAATTCCCCTTATGCCATTGAAAAGATGGTGGACAAATATTACACCTCATCCCTTTTGCAAAAGGCAGGCATCCCGGTCCCTGAAACAAGGGTAGGTGAGGATTTCTCTCAGGCGATTGAAGGGTTTCGTCAATTGGGTGGGGATGTGGTTGTCAAACCCTTGTTTGGTAGCCGAGGAGCGGGGATGATCCGGGTGACGGATCCGGATACGGCATCCCGTACATTTCGTGCTCTCCAGATGGGTGGCTATATTTTCTACCTGCAAAAATTTATCCCGCATGATAACCGTGACATACGGGTTCTGGTGGTTGGTGATGAATGCCTGGCAGCCATGGAACGAGTTGGGGATGATTGGAAAACCAACATTTCGGTTGGTGCCCAGCCCATGAAATTGAATGTCTCTGCGGAAATTAAGGATTTTTGTATAAGAGCATCGAAGAGTGTGAGCGCGGATTACTGCGGGGTGGATTTGCTGCGCAGCGAAAAGGGAGAATTGTATGTCATCGAAGTGAACAGTATGCCTGCCTGGCAGGGTCTGCAGAAGGTAACCGAATTCGACATCGCACAAAAGATGACGGAATTTTATTTGAAATAAATTAAATAATAAGTCGAACCTGAATTAGTTGAATCTACTGAGACTGTCTTTTTTTCAGGTGTATCATGGAAAACTGGCCGAGCAGGATTTTTTATGGAATTGCTTGATATACGACCGGTTGTTTCCCAATAAGGATGATAGTGCTAGCTGTTGTGTATTCCTGTTGGATGTCAAGGACGGTTCTGGGCTTAAATTCAGTACCCTTTTCCCCGAAAATCACCACATCGGCGCCGTTTAAAGAATTTAATTGGTCATAATGCAAGAGAGGAATTTCCAGGGGGAAATAAACGTAATATCGACCATTCTGATTAAGAACGTTTATAAACAGTCCAATCCTATCCTGTGGGAAACCATAAAAGAACTCAGATAGATTCTCGTCACCCGGAAGGAAAATCCTTGGGTAAAAGGCTTTGCCGTATAGAACTGGAACCCCGGGGTCTTGTAAGGATTGAGATATGGAAGCATTGGTGATCGGTTGGGCATCCAAAAATGCACTGATGGTATCCTTACCCTGGCTATATTCCTTCGGGGGAAAAATATATTCAGAGATTGGTAGAAGAATTGAGATTGAGATGAAGAATGCAATAAAAACGAACTCAAATCGAAAGCGATTCGCTTTCTTGGGTAGTAGATTTTCCCCGGCAATATTTTCTGCTTGAGCAATCGTTTTTTCGAGCTTAAACACAGACAGGACATAAATTATGATCTGGGTAATTCCGAAGGCAAAGTAAAAGAGCATAACCCAATTTATCGGGGCGATATACCGCCCTCCCGATGTTTTCGCGATGGAAGAGCCAGCATCGTACATGATGAAAACTAACAACGGGACAACCCCGGCGACTTTCATTTTTTTAATCGCTGAGCCAATTCCCACAGAAATGACAAGAAGATTAAAGACGATCCATGCTGCTTGTTCGGGATCTATCTGACCAGCCCAGTTGCCGGACCAAAGGGTTGGACTCCCCGCGTTCTTGATAGTTATTATCAAACTATCGGTGGCATGGGTCGTGGGAAGAGCGAGGACAGACGCAACAGCACTATGCAAAAAATGGCTGAAGATAATCTGAAGGCTGCTTAACCCTTCGGGACTGGGTTCAATGGTCGATGGATTTGCGTTTGAATTGACATTCGTTCCTACTTGTGCCGTTGGCAACGTTGTGGAAGATTGTCCGCCACCACCGGTGCTCGTATTATTTTCATCCGTGGGAGTTGGTTGCGGATAACGATTTTTTAGAACATTCTCTTGAAAGTAATCCAGAACATAGATGGGCTGTGAGCCATTGGCTATATTCCGTATCGACCAAGGGCCAATAGCAAGCAAAAAACCCACCACAAACAGAATGAGGATCCTTACAAATCTTTTTGTTGAGAAGATGATAGCAAGGCTAAAAACTGGAACAAGTGCCCAGATGTTATGACGGACCAGTGTTGCCAGGCCAAGAATGATTCCAGACAAGAGAGCGTACCACGAATTTCTCTGCGGATTCTGAAGGTACTTAATCAACCAAAAACAGAATAGAACGAGAAACAGCAAAGCGAGTGGCTCGGTCATCATCATTTTGGGATAGGAAAGATCCCAGATCGCCAACCCACCGAAGATGGCATTGCGAATTTGAAAAATGACGAGTATGCCAGCCAGCAATCCCGCGAATCGATTGAAAAGTGATTTTCCTATTAGGAACAATAACGCAGGGACAAGGGCAACAATGATCACCTGCAGTGAAATTACGAGGGAATTATTTTGACCCGCTAAAAGGTGAAGCAATAGCAGGAAACCATCATACAAAGGATAGTTGACCGCTGATCCATTACAATATTTTTGGCCGAGCAATACAAATTGTGCGCAATTGTCATAGGTTCGGGCATCCGACCAGGGGTAGAAAGCATTGTCGGGTTTGAATGGACCCGGATTAAATAGACTGGTTTGCTGTGGAGTTGACAGCCATAATACGCTGGCAATGATCCATATGAGCAAGAAAATGCTGAGATTAACCCGGCGATCAGTTTTAATTGGCAGAGAAGATTTGGGGCGGAAGACTTTGTAAACAAGGTAAAAGACAATGAGTAGGGAAATGCTTGAAGCGAGGATCTGTGAATTCAAGACGGGGACCCCGTTTCGAGTCCAGAAAACGAGAGAGGAATTATCGTATTTCGTGAAAGCATTCATAACGAAAACTGCTATGAGGATCAAAAAAGATGCAAGCAATGCAAAGCGTGTTTTTCGATTGTCTTTCCATTGGTGCAAGAAATTGTCCCAATGAAATCCGCTTCTGAGTACCAAAACAGAGATGATATTTAATAGACTGAATAAGAAACACCAAATAATAAAGGGTTGTATTCTTGTGTAAAACGCCATCAAATTATTTGGTATCGAATTAGAAATAAATGTCAGGTACCAGCTTGTGGTCAGCATGACCAGAAATGCAATGGCGAGGTAAGGAATGTATTTCTTACCAATAAAAGAAGAAATCAAGTCAACAGTGTTCTTCTTTGTTTTCCCTGATAATTTTATAAAAACAAGAAGGGGAAGGATGGCAAACAGGATGAAAAAAGCAACTAATGCAAGTCGTGGCAAGGAAAGAGAAAGAAAGGACCGGTTTTTAGGGTCTGTCGGAATAGTTAAGATCCAGATTCCACAGAATAAAGATATCAAAGATACAAAAAGACAATAAATCCTCGAAACAAGTAGGACGAGTGAAGAGGAATTAGTATTCAAATTAGATTTCATGATTAGGTGCGTACCAATTTTTGCAGACCGTCAATTTTTGAAATAAGTAACTAATAAATAACCCACTCGCCGAATCATTTTACTGCATCGGGAGATATTATGCAATTTCATTTTGATCATCGCACAATAGCCAAGATTCAACTAATCAACATGACTTACTGAGGGACTAGGACGGCTGGAGTCTTTTTA
>JBGQAS010000231.1:0-4174 GCA_041494435.1 Anaerolineaceae bacterium
ACTATACTCAGCATCGAATAAGATAAGAAAAATAAATAAAGGAAACGAAAGGTAGGAAAATTATGTTAGTCCATGGTGTAGGAGTTTTAGGTGGTTGGGCAATCGCCACTCTGGTTTTCAGGGGGCTGCTTGGATTAGCGTTAATTGCGCTGATCGTGTTGTTCTTCATCTGGATTATCCGGGCGATACGTCGCGGACCGATGGTGGGACCTATGGGTCATTTCCATGATCCGCTGCAAATAGCCAAAGAACGCTATGCCAAGGGTGAAATTTCCCAGGCAGAATATAAAAAGCTTGTCAACGATCTGAAAGACTGATTCGTTTTCTCTCCTCCTGAAGAGTGTCCCCTGACAAGAGGGACACTTTTCTTTTTAATCAGGGGACGAATCGGGATTACTGCATTTTTTCGAAGCGGGTGCCGATGGTCTGGCAATTCGGACAGCGCTCGGGGGCATTGCGGGCGTGGATAAATCCGCAAACCGGGCAGACGTAATAATCAAACACTTCACCCTGCGCGCCATCCAGGGCAGCCAGGGCTTCTGTGTACAGCTGTTCATGAACCTTTTCCGTGTTCCAGGCGCGGTCAAAGCTGACGTTGGCAGCCTTGTTATTTTCCGCCTGGGCATCCTTCATGAAATCGGGATACATGGTGACCACTTCGTAATGCTCGCCGGCGATGGCGGTCTTGAGGTTCTCACGGGTGGACTGGATGCCATCCATGACCTTGAAATGGCTGAGGGCGTGAACGGTTTCCCCGGCGGCAATGGCGCGGAAGAGCCGGGCAACCTGCTTGTAACCCTCTTCATCCGCCTTGCGGGCAAAGGCGGTATATCGGCGGTTCGCCTGGGATTCCCCAGCGAAAGCGGCTTTCAAATCATCCATCGTCTTTTCCATTTTTTTTCTCCTAATCATTAAATGTTATCATTATGATATCCCATACCCTTGACACCGACCAGTGGTAAATGGATAATTTTTATCGGAATATTATCGTCGTACTAACAAATTCACTGCACGTTTCATCTATTATGCCTTTCAACCTTACTTTTAGGAGCATCAATGAAACGACTTTCCCGACGCAAATTCCTGGAGATCACCGGTGCAGTCACAGCGACCGGCATCATCGGGGCGTGCACACCCCAAGCCAAGCTGCCAACCCCGGTGAGCATCCCCACGAATACGCCTTTCAGTGCACAGACATCTGCTCCAGCAAACACCGAAGCCGCGACTGAAGCTGACACCGAAACCGTTCAACCGGCAGCCGTTTTACCCTACATGGCAGTGGCGAAGTCCGGGGAACCAGCAGACCTCACCCGCCGGGCAGTGAATGCCATCGGTGGGATGAGCCGGTTTGTGTCCAACGGTGCGAACGTGGTGATCAAACCCAACATCTGCGTAGCGTATCGAACCTACGAATACGCCGCCACAACGAATCCCTGGGTGGTGGGCGAACTGGTAAGGATGGCTTTCGAAACCGGAGCCGCCAGCGTAAAGGTGATGGACTATCCCTTCGACGGAAACGCGAGCACGGCTTATCGGGAGAGCGGCATCCAGGAGCAGGTGGAAGCCAATGGCGGGCAGATGGTGGTAATGAAAAGCTTCGGATACCAGGACGTCTCGATGCCCAGCTCGGTGTTCCTGACCCAGGCGCAGATCTACGGCGACATTTTGAATGCGGATGTGCTGATCAACGTGCCGATCGCCAAGAATCATGGCTCAGCGCGGTTGACCCTCTCGATGAAGAATCTGATGGGTGTGGTTGTTGACCGGGGTATCTTCCACCAGGATTTTGCCAATGCATTGCCCGACCTAAGCTTTCGGGTGAAGAGCCACTTGGTGGTGGTGGATGCCGTGCGCATCCTGACTGCCAGCGGACCCCAGGGCGGCGACCTGAATGACGTCCAAAAACTTGACACGGTAATCGCCACAACGGACGTGGTCGCCGCGGATGCCTATTCCAGCACACTGTTCGGGCAGAAACCCGACTATTTGAAGTATGTTCGAGTAGGCGCTCAACGGGGATTGGGCACGGCAGACCTGAACAGCATCTCCATTGCCAATGTCTGATTCAGCACACCGCCCTTCGACCCTGAAGCCGGGGACTTGGTGGCGCTGGGGGCGGATTGCCGCCCAGGTGCTGTTCTTCATCCTACTGCTTGGTGTATTCATCAACACAACAAGGGATGGGCTGGACCCAAATTCGGCCAACCTACCCTTGCGGATCAGCCCACTGACGGCAATTGCCAATTTCATCGCCAGCCGGACATTTTTGGTTGCCGGGTTGACAGGGCTGATCCTGATTGGAATTGCATTGCTGACAGGCAGAGCCTGGTGCGGATGGTTGTGCCCGCTGGGTTCGCTCATCGACATTTTCCCATTCAAGAAACTCAACCGCAAAAAACCAAAATTCCCAGAAAAATTGCGCACAGTGAAATTCATCGCTCTTTTGGGAGTGATCATCGCGGCGGCATTTGGCAACCTGACCCTGATCGTGCTGGACCCGGTGACCATCTGGTACCGCTCATTCACGCTGGCGCTCTGGCCTGGATTGGATAACCTGGTGACTGCGGGGGAATCTGCGCTGTTCAAAGTGCCGTGGCTGCAGAATCTTGTCAGCACTGTCGATTCTCTCCTGAGACCGGTGCTGCTGCCTTATCATCCCAAGGTGGCGACGGCGGGATGGCTGTTCCTGGGTGGGCTGGTGATCATCCTGGGGTCGAACCTGCTGGCAGAGCGCTTCTGGTGCCGCTACCTGTGCCCGCTGGGCGGCATGATGGGGCTGCTGGCAAAGATCGGGTTGGTAAAACGGCAGGTGCTGCCGAGCTGCACCAACTGCAACGCCTGCGCCCGAGTGTGCCCGACCGGAACGGTGGACCGGAACAAAGGTTACCGATCCGACCCGGCGGAATGCACGCTATGCATGGACTGCTTCAAGGCATGTCCGAGCAAGGCGATCACATTTGGCTTCCTGACTACACCGGCAGGTTGGGAGAGCTACGACCCCACCCGCCGCCAAGTGCTCATCGGGCTAGGAGCCGGGGCGGTGCTGGGAGGAGTTGCACTGACAACCCAGCGAACCCGAAAGCCAGGCGAGTTCCAACTGCGCCCCCCGGGAGCAATCGAAGCCAGCCTGATGAGCCGGTGCATCCGCTGTGGGGCATGCGTACGGGTGTGCCCGACGAGCGCGCTGCAACCTGCGATACTGCAGGCGGGTTGGGACGGGTTTGCCACGCCGATCCTGATCCCGCGGATGGGAGGTTGCGACTACGGCTGCAACTCCTGCGGACAGACCTGCCCGGTGCAGGCAATCCCACCTTTGGCATTGGATCAAAAGCATTTAGCGATGATCGGTAAGGCGGAGATCGAGCATACACGCTGCCTGCCATGGGGACAGGGGATCCCCTGCTCGGTATGCGAGGAAATGTGCCCGCTGCCCAGGAAGGCGATCCATTTTGCCGGGCAAGGAGAGATCGTTGGAACCGTGCCGAACCCGGATGTACAATTGCCGGTCGTGGAAAGGGAGCTGTGCATTGGCTGCGGGGTTTGCGAGTATAAATGCCCGGTGAAGGGGGAAGCAGCGATAAGAGTAAGACATATATAAAACGGGATAAACACTTCTTAGGGAAATTTTCGTGTTAATTCCTTTATATTGTCCTTTTTGGCTCTAAACCCATTGCAATTCTTTTGTTTTTAACTTGCGATTTATTTGTAATGTGCCCAGCGTGCATTAATAATCCTTTTTTGCTAGAATATATTTGGTCATTCTGGATATATTTTGTGCACTTTTTTTATTTATAAGTGAGGTAGAGAAATGAACAAAATCCAAAAATTTGTAAAAATCTTCCCGGCGATGGTGGTGATGGTGATGCTTTTCAACCTTGCATTGCCCTTCACCGTGTATGCACAGGATGTGACCACACCCACCGAGACTCCCGCAGCACCCGTTGTGGTGGATACACCAACGGAAATTCCCCCTGAAACCCCTATGGAAATCCCCACCGATGTGGAACCTGTGGTTGACCCTACTCCAGTTACAGAGGTAATTCTTACGGAAGTGCCCGCGGGGACAGACCTGGTAGTAGTCGATACCACCGGCGACCCGATACCGCTGGATTCGCAGGACGCAGCCCAGATCATTGCCGCAGTGGACCCGATGTGGTGCCCCGAGGGTGCTCTG
>JBGQAS010000462.1:0-2068 GCA_041494435.1 Anaerolineaceae bacterium
CCGGAGACCCCATGAAAATTATTCGGAGCGACATGATTTCGATTTTAACATAGCTTCCGCCAGCAACCCATTCCTAAGAAATTGGGATGAATATCAAATTCTGGGAAAATCAATTTATAATAGGGATATTCAACCAAAGGAGGCAAAAATGGCGAATAAAAATCCGATCATAAAACTCTACGGCACTTCCTGGTGCGGATCCACTCGTCTTGTTAAAGGAATTTTCGACCGCAAAGGGATTAAATACGAATGGCACGACATCGAAGAAGACGACGATGCCGCAAAATTTGTGGAAAAAACAAACGGCGGTTATCGATCCGTGCCCACCATCGTCTTCCCCGATGATTCTGTGTTAGTCGAACCTTCCGATATGGAATTGATGAACAAAATCAGGAATTTCCCCGAGCACTAAATCCAAAATCTTTATTGTTTTGAAATTTTTCGGATAATCCAGACAGCCAAAACGCTGCTGAACAAACCCATCAAAATCATCAACCATCCGGTGATCTTCGGTCTGTTTTCCACCATGATCCTGGGTACGCGATTAAGTTGTGATTTTAAACGATTAATATATTCCGGATTCGGAGTAATTGGCCTTAATCTTCGGCGTAATTCATATTCCAAAGGATGCATGCTTCCCAAAGTTGGATCACTCCTAACATCAATATTTCTTGCTTCCATGTCTTCTCCCCTTTCCTTCCAATTTCCTGATACTCTTGATTGAACCATTTTCTTTCTTTCTACTTTAAATTCTTTTCCGTTTTCTCCAGTTCATACCGCAAAGCCAGCAAGGTACGATGATACAAGCTCTTGATGGCTCCCTCACTGCGACCCATAATCTCGGCGATTTCTGCGTTGGAACAATCCTCGACATACTTAAGGATAATGAGGGTCTGACGTTCACCAGAAAGTTTGCGGATGCTCTTTAGAAGCATTTCCACATCCTGATCTTCCACCAGCGTGGATTCAGGATATTTCGAACCCGGGAGCTTGAATTCACTATCTTCAAGAGGCACTTCCTTTTTCCGCTCGTTATCCCGATGCCAATTTGCCACCAGGTTATGGGCTATGCGATATAGCCAGGCTGAAAAAGGTACTCCCGTATTGACGTAACCGCGGATGTGCAGCATGGCACGGTGGAAAACACGAGCAGTTAAATCCTCGGCGTCGTGGGTGTTCCCTGTCCGGTAATAGATATAACTGAAGATCTTGTTAATGTTCCGCTGGTACAGGACGCTAAACGCATCCATATTCCCCTGAATTGCCATTTCAACAATTTGTTGATCCGGTATCTCAGGATCTGCCAGATCTATATTTGATGAGTCAAAGGGAATAACACTTTTCTTCAACAAAGGTTTCTTTGGCTTTGGCATAATATTATGCTGAATAATACCAGAGAAACATAACTTGCCTAAGGTGGGACTTGAGGTTACACTCGGGGGAATTAATAATCACAGGAGAATTCATAGAATGGAACCTAAGTCGTTTACCTGGCAAACATCAGATCACGTTAAATTGGTTGGGCAATCCTGGAAGACATCCAAAAAAGAAAAGGCAGTGATCGTTTTGGTCCACGGGCTGGGCGAGCATTGCTTGAGGTATCAGCACCTGGCAGATTTCTTTAACAATGCCGGGATTTCAGTGATTTCTTTCGATCTGCGCGGGCATGGCCAATCTGAAGGGGTGCGTGGACACGTGGCTTCTTATGATGCCGTTTGCGATGATATTGATTTCGTTATAGAAAAATCCCAGAAAGACTCCCCGAAAATTCCAATCTTCCTATATGGTCACAGCCTGGGCGGGGAATTGGTCCTCTACTATCTCCTGAAGCGCAAACCAGAATTGAAGGGTTCCATAGTTACTGCACCTGTTTTGATTCCCGGGGCACCCGTGCCACCCTGGAAAATGGTAATGGCCAAGATAATGAACCGGATTGCACCGACATTTACACTACCCAACGGACTGGATCGATCTGGCTTATCCAGAGATCCCGAAGTAGAAAAGAAATACTCGAGTGATCCATTGGTACATGACATGGTTTCAGCCCGGTTGGGCATGGAACTGCTTA
>JBGQAS010000391.1:0-2520 GCA_041494435.1 Anaerolineaceae bacterium
AAGCTCTGCCCAGCGAGATCACCGGGCATTAAATTTATTTGATATGCTACCTTTTTTTACGATTTTCTAGTCTAGTGTGGAAGTCGCGATGGAAACCTGCTTGTTGCAAAAGGCGCTTTCTAATTTGACATCGAAAGATATGTAATTCTTCGTGGCTTTACTCATATCCGCAAACGACCCGCGGTACTTTTCCGGCAACAGCGCCGCCAGCTGGTACATGATCTCGTCGGTAACTTTTCCCCGCAGATCTTTCCCAAGTACGCCTTGTATATTCTTCAAACGGAAAGGTTCGCCCACCACGATATGAAAAGGTGCCCGTCGTAGATGCTTAAAATCTTCCTTGTAGTTTTCATGCCCATAATACACCACGGGTAGCATGGGAGCTCCACTACGCAGTGCCAGTAAAACGACTCCCGGCAATCCTTTATGCAATTTCCCATCCCCGCTGCGGGTGCCCTCCGGTGCCACAGCCACCATTTTGCAATCCTTTAAGGCTTGCTGGGCAGCTTGAAAGGCGGTTAAGTCTGCTTCACCCCTTCGGATGGGAATGGCTTCCCACATGGTGAATAGCGGTCCCAGGATGGGGCTTCTCCACGTTTCAATTTTTACCAGGGCAGTGAGAGGCTTGGGAAGCACGTGCACGCTGATGATGGGAGCATCCAGGAAATTGACGTGGTTCAAAACAATGATCAGCGGTCCCCGATTGGGGATCTTGGATAGTTGGGAAGTATCCACCTTGCATATAAGGTGGCTTAGCCCCCGGATCCCCCAGTTAACAAATCGAGTGATTGGCGATAGGGTCATATCAGATAATGATATCCAGTTCCGCAGGAAGCAATTCAATGCTCACCTGGTGTCCCTCTTCACACAGGGTTTCACCATCTGCATGTGCGGGCAACGTTCCCTTTACCGCGGTAGCAACCACTTTGCGCGAGCGGACAGTCTTGATAGCTTTATGACCTGCCTGGTCACCCTTCATGAAATGAGGGATCAAAGCAAATATTCCCAGCCGAGAAACCTGCCCCGCGATGCACAGGTCGAATACACCGTCATCGTGCTTGCTATTCGGTGCCATCATGAAAGTTCCACCCATGCGCCTTCCATTCATGATGGAGACCATCAGGCAAGGCTGGGTAATTATCTGATCGTCGAGTTCCAGTTTGATCGTGGGGGCATGGAAGTACAGGAAAATGGTCTTGATGGCTGCCACCAGGTATGCCATGAAACCGGTGAGCTTGGATTTGGCTGCCACGAATCCCACCACGGCATCGAACCCGATGCCCACGCCATTCCCGAAGTAGCGCCCGTCGGGGAAATATTCGCTCTTGGCAATCCCAATATCCAAAGCATGGCGTTCAGCTTTTACCAGTGCCTGGGCGGCATCCTGCCACAGCTTGGGCACACCCATACCGAAGGCAAAATCATTCCCACGGCCGATGGGCAGTACAGCCAAGGCTGGGGGTCTGTGTCCTTTGCGTTTGGAGTGCATCAGGCCATTGATGATCTCATTGACCGTGCCATCTCCCCCTGCAGCTACCAAGATGTCAAATTTATTCTTCGCAGCTTCTTCTGCCAGATCGATCCCATGCCCGATTTTCTCGGTCTCAGTCAAATCAAATTCGAGCCCCAACCCTTTCAAATACGTCTCAATTTCTGGCTTAAGTACTGACCCTGCCCCTTTGCCTGCAACAGGATTCAAAATCACTTTAAGTTTTGCCATGATCTGGATTTCCTCGAGAATATGAATTTTCAACTATATTTCTATAACACCCACCCGGGTAAAAGGATTTTATATGAAAGGGTGCCTCGGGTCAAGACAAATACTTTTCTTGCCTTTTGGGTTTGCGAGTACAATTCGTATTATTCACGTAGGAAATGTAAATGGATCATCTTTGGTCACCTTGGCGGATGAAATATATGGAACAGGATAATCAAAAAAGCGAATGCATTTTTTGTGATGCAATTCGTGCAAATAAAGATGAGGAATACCTGGTGGTCTACCGGGGTAAGTTGAATTTTGTCATCCTCAACCGCTTCCCTTACACCAGTGGGCATGTGATGGTGGTTCCTTTTCTACACAAAGCTTTCTTTGAAGACCTGGACGATCCCACCCAAATGGAATTGATGCACCTGATCACCAAGAGCACGCAAGTCATTCGCAAAGTCTACCATCCGGATGGCTTCAACATTGGAGCCAATATTGGGGGCGGTTCAGGCGCCGGTGTCGTGGGGCACATCCATTTCCACGTCGTCCCCCGCTGGGGCGGCGACTCGAACTTTATGACCACCATCAGCGATACCCGGGTCATCCCGGAAGATTTAGCCCAGACCTTGAAAAAGTTCAAGGAAGCCTGGCCAGGAAAATGAAAAACCAGCAAATGCCGGTTTTTTTATCCTGACCCAAAAAGGTTCAGACAGCAGGTTCTTCGGGGATTACAAGCATCATGATGATGTAGGCCCAAAATGTACCACCCACAATGAGCAATCCGAGTACGAACAGCAGCCGGATGATGGTCGGGT
>JBGQAS010000209.1:0-4432 GCA_041494435.1 Anaerolineaceae bacterium
TATCCTTCGTCATCGATCTCAACAATCATGAAACCCACTTCATCCATGTGGGCGGCCAGCATCACCTTTGGCGCGTTTTTGTCCGTGGAATGGCGGGTGACAAGAACGTTCCCAAGGGAATCGATCTTGATATCATCCGTACAGTCTTTTAATTCCTGCGTGACGATCGCCCGGATTTCACCTTCATCTCCTGAAACACCCACAGCGTTGCTGAGGGTCTCGATTAATTTAAGTTGCTGGTTGTCAACCAGTTTTGTTGTACTCATGCTTTTTCGTCCCATTGGATTTTATCCATGACATCCGGTTCGAGCCGGGCAATAAATTCTGCCATCAGATGTCCGCAGCGTTCGATATCCTTGAGCGATGCAATTTCAATTGGGGAATGCATATATCGCAAGGGAATGCCCATGGTCAGGGTCGGAATGCCTTCCTGCACTACCTGCATGGGATAGGCATCCGTGCCCGAATGACGGGGCATGACCTCCGTGTTGTGGGGAATGTCGAGTTGTTCTGCCAGTTTTAACATACGGCGATACAGACCGGTATGTACGTTGGGTCCCATTCCAATGGCAGGTCCTTCTCCCAGGGGATGAGAGCGATAATCCTTTCCTTCAGTGCCTTTCCCAAAGGTCACATCCACGGCAATGCCGATATCAGGTCGGATCTCAAAGGGCGAAGTGAACCCACCAGCAAAGGATTCTTCCTCCTGGGTGGTCGCGACTGCCCATACATCCCAGGAATGGTTTATTTTTTGCAGCTCGTTCAAACAAACAGTCACTGCCCCTACCGAAGCCCGGTCGTCCATGGAATGACCACCGAAATAATCACCGCCCAATTCAAGGGGAGATTGGGACATTGAGATTAAATCCCCGGGAGATACCAGCGTTATTACCTGGGCAGGTTCCAGGCCCGTATCAATAAAAAGTTGTTCCACTTTTGCCGGGTTCCCTTTTTGGTCATCGGGGAGCAATCGGTCGGGCGGTTTTCCGATGACTCCGGGCAGGTCTTTTCTACCATGCACCGTTACCGCCTGACCGGGCAAGATCCGTGCATCGTAACCGCCAATCTCGGTGAAGTAGATAAAGCCGTCTTTCGTATCCGTCACCATCAATCCGATGGAATCCATGTGAGCCGCGAGCAAGATTCGCTTGCGAGGTTCAGTTCCCCTGCCACGTTTCAAGGCATGCAAAGAACCGACCTTGCTGATCGTTATTTTATCCACCATCGGTTTCCAGGTTTCCGCAATTACTTCGCGGACCGGGTCTTCAAATCCCGATAGCCCGGGGAGATCAATGATCTTTTTTAAGAAAGGTTTGAGTTCAAACATTCAAAAATTACCTCATGGAGTTGGAGTGACAGGTGTCTCTGTAGGCGTTTCAGTAGGTGTTTCGGTGAACGGAGGAGTAAACGTAGCTGTAAACGTTGGAACGAATGTAGCTGTTTCTGTTGGCGTGGGAGTACGCGTGGATGTGCTTGTCCGAGTGGATGTAATGGTGGGGGTTAAGGTTATGGTCGGAGTCATGGTATCCGTTTGAGTGGGAAAATAAATCAAAGTGGGTGGAGTAGATGTGACCGTGGATGTAATTGTAGCTACTTGTGTCAAAGTCGGAGTTACGGAGTTCTGTTTCTTCAACCGGGATGCCCCCCACAAGACGACAAATCCCAGGCAATAGAACGGGAGGGTTGCCAGAATGACAATCAGTAGGATCCTGCGAACTTTTTGGCGGCGGCGAAACTGGCTGTCCATCACAAAGCACATGATAACACGGGGAAGAATCGCAGGCAAGAAATATATCTATCGCATCCATTCAGAAGCTTTTTTCAAGCAGGGTATAATGAAAAAACATTTGTTCGATATCTGAGGATCCATGCCCGTCAATTATGAACAAATCCAAAAGCATATCCATACACTGGGGGAAAAGGCACCCTCCCATTTCAAATCCACATCTGGAAAAATCCAACAAGCACAGGCTGAATTTGCCAGGATCTCCTCGAAATCAGAGGATATGAAACAACGGATCGAACAGTACCGATCTTCCCACCCGGGTTACCGCTGTGCCGTACCTGTCAAAGAAAATATGCTGGAATCTTTCCCTGCGCCACAAACTTCCAGCGATTTTGTTCTCTTATCCGCGGATGGTTCCCAGGTCACTCCCAGCCATCATGAAGCAGTGGAATTCGGGGTAGTCAACATCGGGGTATTCCGTTATTGTCCCACAGAGCCTGCCCGGGAACTCACAACCACGGATTTGTTGTTTTTTGAAACTGTTGAAACTGATGATGGATTGGTCAGCGAGGAGTACATTTCCCTGAAAAGAGACCTTAAGGAACGACAAATGCTCCTGGAATTGGCAGAAGAAGAGAGCAAAAAGGTCGTTACTTTGACTGATGGACCTTTGGAGATCTTCGGTGAACCCAAAAAAATCCAGGAGTACCAGGCCCTTTTTGATGACTATCTAGCCGCACTTCACCGTTTGGCTGGTTTGGATGCCGCGGCTGCTGGTTACGTGGATAAACCTCGCGCAGACCTGGTGGTACGCATGTTGGAACTTACCTTGCTCTCAACGAGTGATTTTTCTGCACCATCTTTCAAAAGAAAGCTTGCCGGAGTGACAGATACCCATATTTTCGAGGGATTTCTACAGCCAGGGGAACGATCCGCCATCCTGGGCATCCAGTCCCTTTCTATCGAAAAATTCACGGGTGAATTAGCCCTTCACTTTTTTTACTTGAATGTCGGTCGCAAGGACCATCCCTCCCTGGCGAGAGTTGAAATCCCTGCCTGGGTGGCTCAAAAAAAGGAATTGGTGGATTTACTCCATCTTGTTTTGTGGGAACAAAGTCAAATGCTGGGAACCCGGCCTTATCCTTATGCATTGCATCGCGCTCATGAAATTGCCATTGTGAAATTCGAAGAGAAGGAACACATCAGCGCACTGATCCAGGCTGAATTGCTCCGCCAAGGGATCGATCCGTTACAAAAATCCAATAAACAATCTGCCAAGGATTTACCGGGAAAGAAGAGGTATGGAAAATGAGTCAAATAGAGATTGGGCGCTTATTGCGGGCGAGTACCACCGGGTGCGTGGTGGGGTGTAAAGTAGCCAACCATTCAGTTTTGAGTTTTGGCGATATGGTGGTTGTACCCCTGGATGAAAAGATAACCATCTATGGGCTGATTTACGAAATCAACATCGATGACGATGGATTGGTCAGGCAACTGGCCACCGCTGACAATATCAACCCTGCAGTGATCGAAGATAACCGTATCAATCGGAGCGTGCCACTTGAAGTGAGTGTACTTTTCCTGGGGCATTCCAAGGATGGGAAAATCCTTCATTCCCTTCCCCCTCGCCCTCCCCTTTCCCTTGATGCCATTTATCCGCTAACCGAGTCCCAGTTGATCGAATTCACCCGGGCAGGTCATTTTGGATATTTTCGGCACATCCTCCGCGATCCTGAATTGCCCATTGCCGAAATCCTTTCAGCCCACATCCGGAATGTGGCATCTGTCCAGGCGAAGCAACATCCCGATTGGATCCGGGAAGCCACCCGCGAAATCATCACTCTGTTGCGGGATGACTACGTAGTCCTCAATTCCGTCTTGAATGCCCTGGCCGATATCGACCAGTACAAATGAAAAAGGAAACCTTATGACTGAACCAGACCAGGAATCCATTGGCTATATTGTTGGTGGCGGATTAAAGGAAAACCTGCGCGTAAGGTTGACCTTGCCGCCCCAAAAAGTCCAGGAAGGTGCCTTCGTCGTCATCGAATCCGGCGATTGGCAATTTTACGGATTGACCACGGACCTGCAGTTGGGTTCCACCGATCCGCGCTTTGCCGATGAGCAAAGCGAACAAAGGTTGCCCGTTGATCTTGCCAGCTTGTTGCATGGACAAACGCTGTACACAAATCTCGAGGTCTTGCCTGCGTTGATGCGCGAGCGCGGACCCGATCCTGCATCACCTGACTATCCGGCATGGCGGGATGCCCACCAGGATGATCCGCAGTTGCTCCCGATCAAAACCATACCCTCCCATCATGCCCCTGTTAGGTTGGCAAGCGCTGCCGACGTAGCAGATATTTTCGGCAAACCGGAGAAAAAGGAAAACTTCCCCATCGGTACCACCCGCGAGCAGGGTCACCCGGTTTGCCTGAATCTGGAAAAATTCGTCCAGCGCTCTTCCGGGATCTTTGGTGCCACAGGTTCCGGGAAATCCTTCCTCACCCGCATCATTCTTTCAGGGCTGATCCACTACGATAAAACTTCTACCCTCATCCTGGATATGCACAATGAGTACGGGCTGGACGATACCTCGACAGACACCAACCAGCGCGTTGTCGGATTGAAATATAAATTTCCTGCTAGGGTTCGAATTGTCGGCTTGGGGCGCGAAGGCACGATCCGAGGGCAAAACCCCGACTTCAA
>JBGQAS010000149.1:0-5433 GCA_041494435.1 Anaerolineaceae bacterium
GAGGTTTCCGCCTTGCTCAACCCTCCGCCAATGACCAGTAGAATGACAGAATCTTTTTCCACGTCCAAAATCCCGGTTCCAACCTGCAATTCCTTCACTTCCTGCCCTACCAAATACTCAACCGTTCCCGGTTCTGTCACACCGATCAGGGGAAGATGCCCCGGCATGATTTCAAGAGCTCCGGCTTCCTTCATCGTACAGGCAAAGGCTTCCACACCCTCCTGGTCCAACAATCGTTCGGTGGGTGTGATCACCCGCAGATGCAGCTTAGGGTACATGGACCGCCTCGGACTGCTTCATGGATTCCGCTTTCTGCACGGCCTCTTCGATCCCGCCAATCATGTAAAACGCCTGCTCAGGCAGATGGTCGTATGCCCCATTCAGGATGGCTTTTGTACTCCGAAGGGTTTCTTCCAGGGGGACATATTTGCCCTTCATCCCAGTAAAGGGTTCGGAAACGAAGAAAGGCTGGGTCAGGAACCGCTGTAAACGCCGGGCTCGCAAGACTGCAGTATGGTCTTCTTCGCTCAATTCTTCCATTCCTAATATAGCGATGACGTCTTTCAATTCCTCGTATCGGTTCAAGATGGCTCGCGCTGCTGTACCGATCCGGTAATGCTCCTCACCCACAGCTACAGGGCTCATCAGGGCGCTGCGGCTCTCGAGAGGATCGATGGCCGGATACAACCCCAGGCTTACCTGGTGACGGGAAAGGATGGTGAAAGCATCCAGGTAGCCAAAAGTGGTCACAACCGCTGGGTCGGTAAAGTCGTCTGCGGGCACGAACACTGCCTGGATGGAGGTGATGCTGCCCTGGCTGGTGGTGGTGATACGTTCCTGCAATTCACCCATTTCGCTTTCCAGAGTGGGTTGATACCCGACAGCAGAGGGTAACCTGCCCAATAAGGCGGATACTTCAGCCCCTGCCTGGATATAGCGGAAAATGTTATCAAGAAAGAGCAAGGCTGGTTTGCCTTCCATATCCCGGAAGTACTCTCCCATGGTCAAGGCAGTCAACGGTACTCGTAAACGGGCTCCGGGTGGTTCATTCATCTGACCAAACACCAGGACGGTGTGATCGTAGACTCCGCTCTCCTTCAATTCCTTCCAAAGTTCGTTCCCTTCACGGCTGCGTTCCCCCACACCAGCGAACAGCACAATTCCGGAGTGCTCCTTGATGGTGTGGCGCATCAGTTCGATCATGAGCATGGTCTTGCCAACTCCTGCCCCACCAAACAGACCGATCTTTCCGCCCTGGGGATAGGGTGTCAATAAATCAATGGCTTTGATGCCAGTCTCAAAGGGCTTTGAATTTGTTCGTTGTTGCCGGAGAGTAGGTGATGACGCATGGATGGGTTTAAGCTCCGCGTCTTTTACTTCGGGTAAACCATCGATTGGTTTCCCAAGTACATTAAACATTCGTCCGAGGGTTTGTTGACCCACTGGTACCATGATCGGTTTTCCTGTATCCTTAACGGGCATCCCCCGGCGTAAACCTTCGGTGGATCCCAAGGCAATGGAGCGTACGGTCGTAGAGTTAATGTGCTCCTGCACTTCAAGGATCAGTTCCCCCTGGTCTCCTCTCTGAACCGCGAGGGCGTTATGGATACCGGGCAAATCGCCAGCGCGGAATTCCACGTCGACGACAACCCCAAACACCCGGATCACGGTACCAGAAATATCCAATCAAAATTCTCCCGCCACCTGGTGGCCAGAAAATCTAAAATCCGTGTTCATTATAAATCCGAGTCTTAAATATCCCTATAGCCCCTTTCTTATCAGCTTTAGGGTTACTCTTTCGTAGACCTGATTAGTATTCTAAATATCCCCCAATTAATAATTTCTCTATTTTCTATCAGATTTTCCCGCTTTTCGTTCATGCAAAAGTAGCCATTCTTTTCGCCAAATACCTCCCCCATACCCAGTAAGACTCCCATTTGCACCGATCAAGCGGTGACAAGGGATCACAACGGCAATCGGATTTTTTGCATTGGCATTTCCTACAGCACGCACTGCTTTGGATTTTCCAATTGTTTCTGCCACTTGCGAATAAGTACGAGTTTGTCCAACGGGAATTTCAATCAAAGTTTTCCACACCTGCTGTTGAAACTCCGAACCTAACAAGTCGAGCGGGACAGAGAAGGGAGAGGTGCAATCTTGAAAATATGCCCCCAGCTCTTCTGAAAGTAGCGCGAAAAAGTTGCTGCCCCCTCCAATTAATTTGCCTTTTGTTTTTTGGAGAATTACCTGGACTTCATGCTCCAATCCTTTTCGATCCGCAAATTCGAGTAAGCAGATCCCCCCCGAAGTCTCCAGGACAAACATCTCTCCTATCCGAGTAGAAAGAATGGAGGCAAGAATCTTGTTGTCACCGTAGCTTTTCATGCTATGAATTAAGGCTGGAACTGACAACGCCATTTGAAAATCTGAAGCTTTCTACTTCTTTCCCAGGCTGGCAATATAGATGGCAAATTCTTTTACACCATCCAGCCCAAGTACCTTGTTAACCTGGTCATCGTTGTAGGCTGCAATGGCACATACTCCCGAATCGATGGCTTCAGCCGCCAGGTACAAATTTTGGCAAACATGCCCGGCATCAAGATGTAGGTATCGAAATCCTCGCTCGTCATAACGCCAGTACATACGCTCCACCACCGCTACCCAAAAGAATGTGACGGCACTATTAAGCACTTGTGCCTGAGCCGCACAAGCTGCAGTTAATCTTGCAGCCAGAGTTATTCCCTTCTTTTCCAACAACAATGAACGTTTCGTCGCTATATATCGGTATAGACCGGGTTGCAGCTCATCCACTTTATTAACCAAAATATATGTTTCAAAAGCATGCCGTGCTCCGGCAGAAGGAACGGTTCTTAAGGTAACCGGTCTGCTCGTCACAGCCTTCACGCCCTGGGTCATCCACAAGAGAAAAGACAATTCATCGAGCGAAAGAGACTTGGTACTGTATTTCCGTAAGGTCTTTCGATCTTCTATCGCTTTTCGTAAGCCAATATCTGGAATTGTGATATTAGACGGTTTTGGGAGTTCGATCAGTTTTGCTGTAGGAGCATATGGTTTTTCCAAAGGTGGTTGGGGCAGCCCTTTGTCTTGTTGAGTCTGCCATTTCATCTCCTCGTATTTGGTTTGCTGCATGAATTTGGCCCCAATGTTCTTGCTCATTTCTTTTCTCCTCCTGCCAGGTTTTTTACCATCCGACGATGCCCCCGGGTGTGGAACTCCTTTTCAAGTTTCGGAGTCTCTTCAGTTTCCACTACTTGATACCCAAGGGACTGATAAAGGGCAAAAGCTGCCGAATTATCGATATCAACCACCAGGGAACATTTCTTCAAACCAGATTGTTTTGCCAGGCTCTCAGCCCACGCCATTAATTCATGGGCAATCCCCTGTCTGCGGGAATTGGGATGCACGGCAATATGGGAAATATATAACTCATTTTTTTTCGTTTCCTGGCTGTTCAAGGCGACCATCGAATTCCAGATCAGTTTCGTTCCGCCTTTGAATCCATATACATTCCATAATTGCAATCCAATCGCAAGGTTCCTGCGAAGGTATTGATCCCCGGGGAATGCCACTAAAACACCGGTAGCTTGGTCTCCCTGTTTTGATAGCCAGGTGACCTCTCGGCTGAACCGGTTTCCTCTTTTGGTAAAGAAATAATCAACGGCTCGCAGGGCAAGTGCCTTATCCCCCAATCCAAGTGCTGCGTCTCCAAATGTCCCCATCGTTTCATAGATCAACTGGGTCGCAGCTTCACGATCGTCAAGGGAAGCAGGCACAATCATGGTTAGCTCCCCGGGTTGGCTGCCTTGCGTTTGAATATGTTTCCGAGCACACGGATGGCAATTCCAACTTCTGGTACTTTAAGTAAGATAAGACCCAACCCGTACACAACAGCGCCGATGATCAATCCGCCCAAGGTTGTTACTGCAGCTGAGTGTCCTTGCATCAATGCCATCCAACCCCAGACGGTTGCACCCATGGCTGCCACTGCTATCATGCTTCGCAAGACTGCATCCCAAACAGAGCTGTCTTCCAGCCCATTAAGTCTCTTGCGCATGATCAGGATGAGGACGATCATCTCGAGAAAAGTGGCAAGGGAATTTGCTAATGCCAGCCCGCCCAACGGCAGCCAGCCAATTTGCCCAAACAACCAGGAAAACAGGAAACTGAATCCCAGGTTGATCCCCATGGCGGTTGCTCCTACGATCACTGGAGTGCGGGTGTCATGTAATGCGTAGAAAGCGCGGCTGATGATTTCTACAACGCTATGCCCCACTAACCCTGCGCTATACCATAGCAGTGCCCAAGCGCCCATTTGGGTGGATTGACTGGTGAAAACGGATCCGTTTTGAAACAGGAATCGGATTAACGGATCACGCAGCAGGATAAGGCCCAGTGTCGCTGGAATGGCAAGCAGCAGGACTCCTCGTAAGGTGGCTGCCAGGGAAACACGCATATCATCCAACTTGCCAAGTTCCACCTGGGCTGAAAAGGATGGCAGCGATGCGATGGCAATGGATTGCGCGATCACCATTTCAGGCATCAGCATCAGTGTGAATCCCAGGGTGATAGCGGACACGCTTCCGTCTACAAGGCTCAAGGCAATGATTGTATTTACGATGAAGTTCAATTGAACAATCGCCACACCAAATATTCGTGGCAAGAACAGGCGAAACACTTCACGCACTTGCGGGATCTTCCATCCAAAGATCGGTTGGTATGCGAATTTCAATTTGAACAGGGTGGGTAATTGCACCAGTAGATGAAGCGCACTCCCCATCAAAGCTCCCCAGGCAAGCCGATAAATGCCCCAGCTGGCAGGCAGGAGGAACACCCCGGCAATCATTCCAATCGCATACATGGAAGGAGCCAATTGCGGTACCAAAAAAACCTGGTGGCTGTTGAGCATCCCCATGACCAATCCGCTGATGCCAAACAGGATGATGGAAGGCAAGAGAATGCGCAATAAAGTTGTGGTGAGTTCCACCTGCCCAATTTTGGCACTTGGGTCCAGGATGAACAAACCATGTTGAACGATTTGCGGCGCGAATATGAACCCAAGGATGCAAATGAGGATCAGGGCAACCAGGAGCAGATTGATCACACTTGACGCTAGTCTCCAGGCGCCTTTGGGGTCTTTGCGGGTGAGAAACCCAGTGAAAGTGGGGATAAAGGCAGAACCGAGCGCGCCACCTGCCATCAGGTTAAACAAGAGTTCTGTCACCCTATTCGCAGCATAGAAAGAGTCCAGCTGTGCGCTAGTGCCAAAGGTGCGGTAAATCACAATGGTTCGCAGCAGCCCGATAATATTGCTGATGATGAAGGCAATCATCACCGTTCCAGCTGCCCGGGCAATTTGGCGTTTGATAGTTTGTGCTGAACCTGCAGTTTCGGGAAAATCCATTGCGATGATTA
>JBGQAS010000007.1:0-16898 GCA_041494435.1 Anaerolineaceae bacterium
AGAAAGAGTGCTCACCAGGACCGTCGCCAGGATGGCTATGGCAATCGCCTGGATAACCTGCCGGGTGGCATTCGTCAGGCTCGAACCGTTGGCAATCTCCTTTAGCGGTACAACCGAAAGCCCGGTCACAAAGGTAGTCTGCACCGTGGTTCCCAAAGCCAGTCCGCGCAGTCCCAGGAGGATCATGATCCAGGTTATGGATTCATTGGCTCCCAGCTTAGAAAGCTGCCAGGTATTGAGGATCAACAGTCCGAACCCAAAGGCGAGCAACACCCGCGGACCCACCTTGTCATATAGCCTGCCTGCGATAATGGTTGCTATTCCGCCGGTAATCGCCATGGGCAGCAGGATCAACCCGGTCTCGAAGGCGGTTTTTCCCCGCAGGAACTGCAGGTAAATAGGTAAGAGAAATTCCGCACCGAAAAGCGCGATGACGCTTATATACCCGACAATATTCGCTATCAAGAAAGTTCTTTTTCCGTACAACCTTAAATCCAATAAAGGTTCCTTGGCAACGAAAAGCTCGACGAGAGCAAAGATTGCCAATCCAATTCCCCCAACGATGAACCCGATCGTTACGTTAGGCGAATTCCATCCGGAATAAGCCGCTACCGATGCAGCATAAAGTACCGCGCCAAACCCCACCACTTCAAAGATCAAACCCAGCCAGTCGAAGGCAGGTTTATGGTCGCCGGGAAACATGGGAAGCTTTTTGGATCCCAGGATGATTCCAAGGATTCCAATGGGAGGATTGATAAAGAATATGAACCGCCACAAGCTTTGATCGATCAAGAATCCCCCCAGGATCGGTCCCAATGCCGGGGCGACCAGCATTACGATCCCAAATATCCCCAGCGCATACCCCTGTTCCTTGGCAGGGAATGTTCGGAATAGGAATGCCGGTCCCAGGGGGACCGCAATCCCACCCCCAAATCCTTGAATGGCGCGCATGATGGTTAAAAAGAGCAAGTTGGGGGCAATCCCGCACAAGAATGAACCGATGCAGAATATCGCCAATCCTGCCAGGAAAACGCGCTTCATCCCAAAGCGTTTGGCCAGGAAGGCGGAGAGCGGAGTGCTGATACCCAGCGATAGAACGTAAATGCTGATGATCCATTGAGCATCCGAAATCGAAGCGTTAAACTCGGTCCGCAATGTGGGGAAGGCAACGTTCACAGCCGTGGTATCCAGCACAACCATGAATATTGCGAACACGGTTGAAATGAGTACCCAATATTTTGGTGCCAATCCCCGTTGTTTTGGGATAGCTTCAACTGTTGCAGTAGACATCCATTAATCCTGCCTTTCCGTTCCTCCCTGAAAATTACACGACAGTTCTTAGATGATACCCAAGGATTTTTGATGCACCTGTTAAAAAATTCCTGGATTTCCGCCATGTACATTTTAATCATAAAATGTACCGATTAACGATCGGCGATTGGTTCCAAATTGCAGATTACCGAAGACTGATTATTTATTTCATATACTTCCTCCCTCTGGGAATGGGGTAAAATTTCATCAATATATGACACAAAAAAGAATAACTGATGACCTGCATGCCCTCCTGGGCGTGCTGCCCCCTGAATTGGCTGAGGCGGTCAAGAAAGCCAACAATAGTGACAATTTGCTGGAGATAATCCTCGACCTGGGACGAGTACCCGTGGCTCGCTTTGTGGACACGGAAGTAACTCTCAGCGATAAGGAAGTGGATAAATCCCAAATTGACTATGTGGTATCGCGCATCGGTGAAGTGGATGCCGATAACCGCGCCGGGCTCGAACGCACCCTGCACCGCATTTCCGCCATGCGCAACCGCCGCGGTCACATCGTCGGGCTCACCTGTCGCGTGGGACGTGCCGTGTATGGCACCATCGATATCATCCAGGACCTCGTCGAATCCGGCAAGTGCATCCTGTTGCTGGGCAAACCTGGCATTGGTAAAACCACCATGCTGCGTGAAGCTGCCCGAATCCTGGCAGAAAAGAAACGCGTGGTTATCGTTGATACCTCGAACGAGATCGGCGGCGACGGCGATGTTCCCCACCCGGCAGTCGGTAAGGCGCGTCGCATGCAAGTGCGCATCCCCACTCTCCAGCATGAAGTGATGATCGAAGCGGTCGAAAACCACAACCCCGAAGTCATCGTCATTGACGAGATCGGGCGTGAACTGGAAGCCATTGCTGCCCGCACTATTGCCGAGCGTGGTGTTCAGCTCGTCGCCACGGCCCATGGTCGCACCCTTGAAAACCTTCTGCTCAACCCCACCCTTTCTGACCTGGTCGGAGGGATCGAATCCGTCACCCTTTCAGATGAAGAAGCCCGCCGCCGCGGTACCCAGAAAACAGTCCTCGAGCGTCGTGCGCCGCCCACATTCGACATCCTGATCGAGATCCAGGATCGGGATCGTCTCGCCGTTTACAACGATGTGGCTGAGGCAGTTGACCAGCTCGTGCGTGGATACCCGCTTTCGCCCGAGATCCGCTCCCGGGATGCCGAGGGGAATATCCATGTGGAAAAACCGCAACCTTCATCCCTCGGTAGAATACCCGGAAAAGGAACACGCCGGCAGCTTTCCAACAGCGAAACATCTTTGTCCGAAGTTCCAACTGAAACATCCGTCGAGGAATTCGACGATCGTCCTGCTCCCCATAGCCTGACCCGCAGCAACCTCCAGTCGGTCCGGATTTATGCCTATGGGGTTGCCCGCAATCGCCTCCAGCAAGCTGCCAAGCACCTGGGTGTTCCTGCCATCCTGGTTAAAGACGCCGGGGAAGCCGACGTGCTCATCACCCTGCGCACCTACTACCGCAGCCGCCAGCAGGTGATCCAAGATGCCGAGAACCGCGGCACGCCCATCTACGTCTTGCGCGCCAACACCATCACCCAGATGGAGCAATCCCTGGCAGAGATTTTCAATCTTGGTCGCGGAGTGGAAAAGGAGATCAATTTCCAAGATATCGCCCTTCAGACCCAGTCCGCCATTGAGGCGGTTTTGAGCGGTCAGCATTGGGTCGATCTTCCCCCCGCTTCGCCAACCATCCGCCGCTTGCAGCATGACCTTGCCCGGGAGGCACAATTGATCTCCCATTCCTATGGCAAGGAACCCAATCGTCGGGTCAGGATCTTTCGTGAATAAAGTACCTCAACCCAGGGATGAGCAACCCCGATCCCGATAAGGACCAGCACATGTTCATCACCCTTGAAGGACCCGATGGCAGCGGAAAGACCACCCAGGTAAAACCCCTGGTGGATTTCCTCCTTTCCAGAGGCTATCCCATTTTTGCCGCCCGCGAACCGGGTGGAACCACCATCGGTGACCAGGTCCGCGAGATCCTCATGCGCCTGGATAACGCATCGATGAACCCCCGCACCGAAACCCTGCTTTTCTGTGCCGCTCGCGCCCAGCTGGTCAGCGAAGTCATCCGCCCCGAACTTGCCAAGGGGAAGATCGTTCTTCTGGACCGTTATGCCGATTCAACCCTGGCTTACCAGGGCTATGGACATCAGAATGACCTCGAGCAGATCCGCCAGATCCTGCATTTTGCCACCGGCGGGCTGAAGCCTGATCTCACCATTCTTTTTGATATTGACGCAGAAGCGGGCTTGCGTCGCCGCCAGGTGGGGGGTGGAGAATGGAACCGCCTGGACGCTTACCACCTGGAACTCCATCAGCGCACCCGCGAGGGGTATTTGGAGATGGCCAAAGCCGAACCTGAACGCTGGGTGATCATCGACGCCAGCCAACCCCCTGAAATGGTACAATCTCAATTACAAAGGACTATCCTCGAACGGTTATCCCGGGACTGGAAAAAGTCCTGATTTCATTAAGAAAAGGAATATGCGGATGAGAAAGATATTGGTAGCTTCCCTTCTTTTAGTGACGATTTTGTTATCAGCTTGCGGCAGCAAAACAGCCACGCCCACTGCCTCAACGCCGACCGTGACAACAGCTGTCACTGGCGCCCTGCCGGGACAATGCGAGGTTGCACCATCAGTTTTTCAGCTTCAACCTGCGTCAGCAGCCACCTATGCTCCCATCGGCGCAAGTGATCACATCGAGGGACCCGATACCGCCGTGATGACGGTCATCGAATATAGCGATTTCACCTGACCGTACTGCATGCAGGCTGCTTCCGTGTTGAAGCAGGTAATGAGCCAGTATCCGGACCAGGTCCGCCTTGTTTATCGCAATTTCGCAGTTGGTCACGCACTCTCTAATATTTCCATCCAGGCAGCCGAAGCCGCTGCCCTCCAGGACAAGTATTGGGAAATGCACAACGTTTTGTTCAACGAGTCCACCTGGCAAACCTGGGATGCCATGAGCGAAGCAGATTTCACCACCTGGGTAACCCAGCAGGCTGCGACCCTGGGAATGGATACGACCAAATTTGCAGCCGACCTCACCAGCAAGGCAATCGTGGACAAGGTGACCACCGATACGAATGCTGCGCAGGCAGCCGGGTTGAATTCCACTCCCTCTCTTTTCGTTCTTTTCAATAATGAGCTTTACTTTGCACCCGGTCAATTTTCATTTCCCGATTTACCAGTTATCTATCAACTTTGGCTGCTTCAAACCCGTCAATTCAAGTCCTGCCCGCCCGTTACCATCGATGCGAGCAAGACCTACATTGCCACTCTCACCACCAGCAAGGGTGACATCGTGATCGAGCTGTACGCCAAAGAGGCTCCCCTTACCGTCAATTCGTTCGTCTTCCTCGCCCAGCAGGGATGGTTCAGCAATAACCCGATTTTTCGGGTTATCGATGGATTTGTCGCTCAAATGGGTAATCCTACAGGAACCAGCTTTGGTGGCCCAGGTTATGAATTCAGCGATGAGATCGTCTCCACACTGAACTTTGATGTGGCTGGCATGGTCGGCATGGCGAACAGCGGCCCGGGCACCAACGGCAGCCAGTTCTTCATCACCCTGGCGCCCGCGACCGCTCTCGATGGCAAATATACCGTCTTCGGGAAAGTCACCCAAGGATTGGATGTCCTCGCCAAGTTGACCCGGGTGGATCCAACCAAGGCGAACCAGCCTGTACCGGATACTTTGATCTCAGTGACGATTACCGTTAAGTAATGCAAACTGTCCCCAGCCATCCTCGCGGCACCATCGCCCAGATCGTTCTTGCGGTCATCGGGATTGTGCTCTACGGCGTGGCTGGGGTCATCTTTTTGTACTCCACCTTTTCAAAAGCAGGGGGTACATCCCCCGCCCTCGTAGATCAGATCACGTCGCTTTCCCTGGCGCTGACGGCATTCACGGCCTGTTTTTTGATGATCCCATCGCTCGTCCATGCCAGCCGCCCTGCGCGCCCGTCCACGGCAGCCAAAAACGACAAACCTCTTCTCATAGCCGCAGCCCTCGGGATGGTCGTCTGGGGCGGCGTGGTGTATTTGGGGAACAGCCTGTCCCAAAATTCCTCCTCTTCCTTGGTGCTTCCCCTCCTGCAGGTGTTTGCCACGGGTCTGCCCCTGATCTTTATTTTCACTTTTGCCTCCCGCGGTCTCTCTGCCGGGAGTGCCCAGCGCAAATGGGGGATTTTTGATTTCAGCCTCTCTGTGACCCCCCTGGTCATCCTCATCCTGGAGTTCCTCCTGCTGATCATTTTTGGAGTGATCATTTTATTTGCTATGCTGCTCCAACCGGGAGCCTTGAACAACCTCCAATCCTTTACCCAGATGCTCCAAAGTTTGACCAGTAATCCTTCCCTGGACAATCCCTTGCTCTCTCAATTTGGGCAATCGTCCGGTGTTTTGGCTGGGATTTTGATCTTTGTCAGTATCCTCATCCCCCTGATCGAAGAGATCTTGAAACCGCTGGGATTGATGGTGTTGGCACGGCGGAAACCCAGCCCGAGCCAGGGCTTCGTGGCGGGGATGATCTGCGGGGCAGGGTTCGCCTTCCTTGAAACCTCGGGTGCCCTGGCAGGGGCTGCGGGTGCGGATTGGACCCTCCTGGCGATCACCCGCCTGGGGACCAGCTTATTACACATCACCGCCAGCGGCCTGGTGGGCTGGGGTCTGGCATCGTGGGTCACGCTGAAGAAACCCGGGAGGTTTTGGGGAGCCTATTTTTCTGCGGCAGCCTTGCATGGCACGTGGAACGCCTTCGCCATCCTGATGGGCTATTTCCCCATGATGACCGGCCCGATCAAGCCCAACTTGCAGGTTGCCGCCGGGCTGGCAAACATTGCTCCTTTTGTATTGATCGCAATTTCCATTAGCCTGGTCGTGATCCTCACCCTGATGAACCGAAAGATGATGAAGGAAGCTAGCACTCCGCCGATACTTCCCATACCTCCAGCAACAGAACCACCTGCACTTTCTTAAATCAATCCTTGAATTTTTCCGCCAATTCATCTGCCCATGCACGGATCTTCGTCCAATCTCGGATATCGCTGGCTGGTATTTGTTTCATCGCTGGCAGAAGATTGTATGGAAAAGTTAATTTGCTTGGGTCGAATTTTCCTCCAAAAACTGCCGTCGCAACCGGCTTGAACCAGGGATATTTCGCGAGGTCTTTTTCGAATGTCTCATGCACCCCAGCCCATTCTTTTTCCACATCATTGAAGGGACCGAGCGTAAAAAAGGCAGTCGGCTTTTCCATGAGGTTTTTTTGAAAACGGGATAGAAAATTCAGCGCTTCTTTTAATAGATGGAACATGTACATAGGCGCACCCAAGACGACAGCATTGAACCCCAAAAGGTCCTTTACTTTCTTCATGGGCTGGATATTCACTTTAAAACCTTTCTCGCCCAATCTCGAAGCGATTGCCTCGGCAATTTCCCCGGTCGATCCGGCTTTCGTACTGAATGCGACCAATATTTTTTTTGTCATGAAATTCTCCTTTCCTATTCATAAGCAGTATACCGAAGATTGCAGAGGGAAGCTACAACACCACCGGCATCACCATTTCCTCCAGCATCAGCACCCCCTTCACTTCCTTAATCCAACCCTTTGTCATTCGAGAAAACCTTCGCTTATGGTTTACGCTTCATGAAGCGACCAAGAAAGAATCTTAATTTGATTTCCCCGCCGAGTTTCCAAAGGAGTGAGTTGTTTTAGCAGCGAAATCTTCCGATTCGTTTTTAAAAAACGAATAAAAACGAATGCTCTTCTATCGAAATTTCCGTTATTCCGTCTTTTATTATCCTGGCAGCAAAAAACGCTGCGACCCTCCCAAAGCCAGGGCCTTTCGGGGACTTCGCTCCACAAAAAACGTTCCGCTCGAAACGAATCCTTTCGAATTGAATGATTATAGAATCTCTGTGTAATATCAACACAGCCCTCTCAATACAAGGGTTTTAAGAGGACTTCGCTCGACTACAAACGTCTAGCTTGCAATTTTTTCAAATTCGCTACTTCAACGGGAAAGCACAGGCAATATGCTGTTGCTAAGGTTCAAAAAGAATCTTCCTGCTAAAAGGATAACAAGATATAGAAAAAATACAACCGCCTAAGAACGGCGCGCGATGATCCTGCGAGGTCGTATAGCCGAACGTTCAAGACGGAAAACCTATTCTTTCAATTGCCTTTGCGAGGGCTTATCGCAGTAATGGATAATAACATGGCTAAAAAACTGCAAGGGGATAGCGACTATACATCATTATGGATTAACTTGAATTCCTTTGAAATATCAAACCGATTTTAAGTATTCCTCATATCGAAAATCAAGAGCCTCTTTATTTGGCCAATTTCTTTCTTCGCGAGGGAGCAGAATTCTAATTCCATTTAGATCTTTTAAGCCATGTTGAAGTACAGGGCCATCGGTCTCATCTAGAATATCTTTACGAATATGAATCATATAATCAGGTGATACACCAAGAAAGTTACTATCAAAGGCAGAATGATGAAGCTTACAGAGCGCTATTCCATTTGTTACGAGAGGTTTTCCTCTTGGATCACGATCAGGAATTATATGAGCCGCATCTAAAAGTTCATAATGATGTAGCCGACATAACGCACAACGAGTGTGATACGCATATAAAACGCGTTCCCTAAATCCACTTTGATGTAGCCGAACCTTTACACTCCTTGTGATATATTGTCTCCTCGCATCAATCCCTTCGCTTATCACGTGAGTAGTATTTGGGTTCTCAACAGCATACGAGATATCATCCACGGCAACTTTGAAAGTAAGCATTAACGGATTATCACTTACAACATATGCTGGCCATGTTGCAAAATATTGTCCTGGAATAAAGCCGTAGAAATATATTAATGGAATTCTCTTTTCATACAATCTACGAAGCCCAATGTTGTTAGAGTTATTTGGATCTGTTCCTTGATAGCGATAGGAAAGTAAATCTTCTTCATCGAATTCATCGTTATAGGGATTACTTGGACTTGATCGAATTGAAATGGGTAGGTCTAGAATTCGAGGTTTGAAAATCCCCAGAGGTCCAACTAATGGAACTCGGTCAGTCCCAAATGAAAACCCTTTGATTAACAGCGACCATGGCAAAACTTCGCCAATCGACTCTGTCTTTTCAGACAGCCATGCGAATGCAGCTAATCTGACAGAAAGGTCAGTATCCAATTTCCCTCACTTTATTATTCTATATCGAATTACAGTCTTTGAACCCCGGGAATTCGTTTTTAGCAATGGACAAAAGTCGTATTTGAAACTGGGAAACTGTTGTTATTTACTTGCAATAATGAAAAGAGCAACACCAATGATTCATTTATATAATAGAGTTATCTTTATTCAGAATTGCATAGTGATTGTTCACTTGGGAGGGTAACTTGCATGGATGATCAAATCCAACTTGGAATCGATGCTTACAACTTAAATAACAAGATTCTTGCGATGCAGATTTTTAATGGGGTTATTCAATCTAATCCTAAGAATGAACAGGCATGGTTATGGCTCGTTGCATCCCAGGACACAGTAGAGGATAAGATTGACTGCTTGAAAAAAGCACTAGCGAACCTGCCTAATAGTGAAAACATAAAATACGCCATAGCAAAATTAGAATATCGACAGAAGAAATTGCAGTCTATTCCAGATAACAAAATTGAGACCAGTTCTTCTCTTCACAATAATCGAACGATTTTAAGAAAAATCTTGTCGGTGATTTTGAACATATTACTATATGCATTTATTATTTTTGCAAGCCTTGCACTTCTCTATATTCTATTTTTAACAATAGTGGTCAAAACCTATGACCCGTCTAACTTTTTTTCTGGTTGGTTATCCTTGTTTTTAGGTTCAGGATCAATAATTGCTATTTTAGTGATTGGATTAAGAATCGCCATTGGTAGTTGGTCAGCACGAATTATGAAAAATAAAAGGAGATCTGTGGGTGTTGGTTGGATTATGGGTATTTTTCTCGGTTTACTTGGTGTGATTATCGCTGCCTGTTTGTCGACTGATGAAAAAATATTAATGGAAGAAAAATTGGTAACCGGCGAGACAAAAATCTGTTCCGCGTGTAGAATGATTATTGATACTCAAGCATCAATTTGCCCATATTGCAGAACTCAACAAAAATAAAATGGGGTACTCAAAAAAATTTTAAGAAGGTTCAATATGAAGCAATATGAAGCAGTTATCCAGACTCTAGAAAAGTTAGGCGGTCAAGCAACGCTAGGACAGCTTTATCAAAATGTTATGAAAGTGGAAGATTGCGAATGGAAGACAAAAACTCCCTTTGCTTCGATTCGACGGATTGTTCAGACTCAACCAGAAATTTTTAAAGTGCGTCCTGGACTTTATGCGTTAAGGGATTTCAAGAAAAAGCTAAATTTGAAGGAGTATCATCACGATTTAGTTGATGTTGATGAATCCTTAGCTCAAGGTCATTCGTATTATCAAGGATTGTTAGTAGAAATTGGCAATTCGCGGAATTATTCTACATTTGTTCCATCTCAAGATCAAAACCGTCATTTTGTGAATGATTCTTTGGGGAAACTGATTACAACAAAGGAAATTCCTCAATTCAGTTATTCTGCGATTGTAAATCGAGCAAAGACCATTGATGTAATTTGGTTTAATGAAAGAAAAATGCCAAGCAATTTTTTTGAAGTCGAGCATTCTACGGATATTCAACATTCTTTAATGAAATTTTATGAACTACGAGACTTTTTTGTGAAGATGGTCATCGTTGCAGATTCACATCGCAAACTTGAATATGAACAAAAAATAAAACATAGTGCTCTATCTGAAATCGTCAATCGCGTAAATTTCCTAGGGTATGAAATTCTTGCGAAACAATATGAGTATGAACTTTATCAAAGAACAGCAGAATTTACTCTCTAAAGTCTACTAAGGGCGGTTTTATTTAGAAAAAACCCATTTCTAGTTTTCCATCATTTGGCTATACTACCTGTCACGCAGGATCATCGCGCACCGTTTGTAGGTGTCATCATAGACTCTCGACGGTGTGTTTTGAAGCTCTTCAATAAGGAAGAGGGACAATATTGACGGGTTGTTATTTTTTGAATAGGCTTATATAATAAGCCATATGGCTTACAATGTAAGCCGTATGGAAGAAGGAAAACCATGTATACTCTTCAATCGCTTCTGGGCTCTGAGAGTTGTGAGCAGGTGCTGATTTTTCTTGATGCTCGTGAGCAGGGTTATCCCATGGAAATAGCCACATTTTATAAAGTGAGCAAACTTCCTATTCAAAAGCAAATGACTAAACTGGAAGCAGGGAATGTGCTGGTAAGTCACCTGGTAGGGCGAACTCGTCTATATCAATTTAACCCCCGTTACCCATTTTTAAAAGAACTAAAAACCCTATTACAAAAAGCTCTTTCCTTTTATCCAAGGGAGCTTCAAGAGCAACTCCTCATGAACCGTCGCAGACCCCGCCGGGCAGGAAAACCGCTATGAAACCTTTCAGTGAAATGACTCAACCTGAAATTGGCGCCTATGTGGTTACTAAATTGAAAGAATCCGGATTCCTTGTCGTTCTTTCCGGTGGAGCAGTAGTCTCGATTTACAGCCTGGGACGGTATGTCTCCAAGGATTTGGATCTTATTGATATTTATCCATCACGGAAATTTAGCTCAAAGAGGTTATGCAGGCAATTGGTTTCATCGAAGAAGCCAAGTATTATCGGCACCCCGATTCCAAATACTTTGTCGAAATATTACCTGGTCCCCTAGGGATAGGGGAAGAGCTAAACGTCAAGACAGTTGAGAAAAAATACAGCACTGGCACTTTGGTATTGATTACACCTACTGAATGCATAAAAGATCGCTTGGCTGCATATTACCATTGGGGGGATCTCCAAAGCTTGGAGCAAGCAGTCTTGGTTGCTGGTTATCAGAAGATTAATCTTGAAGAAGTCCGCAGGTGGTCGAAAAAAGAAGGAAAGCTTCGGGATTTTGAGAATATTAGCTCAAGATTGTCCTCAAAAGCCATAAAATAAAAAATCCGTATTTGGCTACAAGTGATTTATGCACAGCCCTGGCGTGCGTTTCGCCATGTGTAAAACCTGTCAATTTTTATAGATCACTTTTGTAGATTTCCCGCTTTCCGTTATTTCGAGTCTTTTTTCATATCCACTCAACCTTTATTTCCCCTTCCAATAACTTAAACTCCTTGTCTCCTGTAATTAATTCTGCTTTTCTACTTTTCGCCAAAGCTGCTGCGAAGCAATCTGCGTACGCTATCCTTCCCTTTGGGTTAGAGGGCAACCACCTGGCGGCCACTATTTTTCTTTCGCCTTATCGTTCTGTCGCTCTTCTGTAAGGATTTTCAATAAACCTTTACCTTTAAGACTACCTTGCAGCTTGCGTTTTGGTATTATGAATTCTTCAAAATCCTCGCTTTGGATCGTGCTGACTTTGGAACCTGGGTAGGTGGATTCAAATTCCTTCCGGTTGCCTGCTTTTCCTCCCCATCTCCATTTGAACTCATAGCCCGAAATTATTCCTTCGGATTCTTCCACCAGGTCGACTTCCTTCCTGTCGTAAGTCCGCCAAAAATAACGGTTGAAGGGAAGATTGTGATTAATGCGGAACTTGATCCGCTCGATGATGCAAAAATTCTCGAACAATTCACCCACATCACTTCGAAGAGACATTCGGTTGAAATTCCGAATCAGGGCATTGCGTAACCCCAGATCGACAAAATAATACTTGGATGTTTTGTAAACTTCCTTGCGCAGGTTCCTGCTGAATCCGCGCAAGTTAAAGATCACGAACATTTTTTCCAGGATGTCCAGGTAGTTCTCCACCGTGATCTTGGAAATGGACAGCTTTTCCGCCAGCTCCAACACCGAAACCTCGGAACCAATTTGCAGCGCGAGGAGGGTAAGGAGATCAATAACCTTTTTGGGTTTTCGCACGGATTCAAATATCAGCAAATCTTTATATAAATAACCATTTAACAATTCGAAGAGGTAATCTTGTTTTTCCTGCTCTCCTTCCAGCAGGATGGATTTGGGGTACATTCCGAAGCGCAGCTTTTCTTCGAGGAGCTCCCGGGCAGGCATGCTGGGTTGGCGCAGGATTTGGATCTCCTCGTAGGAAAAGGGGAAAAGCTGGAATTGCCTGGTTCTTCCGGTAAGGGGTTCCTGCAGCTTGTTGGCAAGATCGAAGGTGGATGACCCCGTTGCAATGACTTTTACCTGGGTATGATCGTAAAGCAGCTTCAAAGATAAGCCGATATTGGGGATGCGTTGAGCTTCGTCGATCACGATGAGCTTCGCTCCTCCCACGAGTTGTTTGAGCGGATCGAGGGCATGAACGGAAAAAGCTTGTTGAACGTACAGATCATCCCCGGAAAAGGTCAGCGGTTTTTCTTTAAAATCCTTGATCATCTCTGAAAGAAGCGTCGTTTTTCCTGATTGCCGTGGACCGTAGATGATGATCACCCTCCGGTCTTTGTTCAAGGCTTCCATTATTTGAACTTGAATGGTTCTAGGCAAGCAAGGAGATTCACTCATGATTACCTCAATTGTACCAAATTCAGTATACTATAGTTACCTTTATTTATACGAATTGAGTATAGTAGGTTATTTTTACGGTGTCAATATTTTTAAATGCATCTCCATGATGCCACAGCCCAGCAGGTCAATTATCAGGGATGCCATCTGGGTTCAAAGATGTGTCAATAAGAATGATCCTTGTTGACACTTTAGGGCTCAACTGTCAATACTGCCGAATTTTCTTGTAGGAATTTTTTTCGAAAACGAATCCTTTACCCCACCGTATATCCCAGCTTCTTTATCGCCCCCCGGATTTGGTCCACTTTGCCAGCGAGAAAGCACAATCCCTGACGTTACCGTTGTATGGATGCAGAAATCGTCTTACGCACCAGAACGTGTTAGTACAGCCCTTAAGCAAGCCGGCCAATAATAAGACTATGGATCACAAGCAGTCTGAGATAGAATGCTAGGTACCGAAGACATAAATGGAGGTATATCCTTTTGAAACCGCTTCTTGATCATTTTGGCTTACTGGCACCTGTTTATGAGTTTTTTATCCGACCCAAGGATCCCGAAAAACTATGGTCACTGGCTGATATTCCGTCAAATGGAATTGTCCTGGATGCAGGCGGAGGTACAGGCCGGGTTTCACAGTACCTGCACGGTAAAGCTGCGCAAATTGTTGTAGCCGACGAATCCTTCGGAATGTTGCGCGAACCACAAAAAAAAGTAGGGCTGCAACCGGTTCGATCTTTGACTGAGGTCTTGCCTTTTCGAAAAGAGACCTTTGACTGTATCATCATGGTGGATGCTTTGCATCATGTGGCTGACCAAGTGAAAACAACCGAGGAACTTTGGCGGGTTCTCAAGGCTGGGGGTCGAATTATTATTCAAGAGCCAAATATTCAATCATTTGGTGTACGGCTGATTGCCATAACCGAGAAACTGTTTCTTATGCGCAGCCACTTTTCCCCTCCTCAAAAAATTACTGAAATGTTCCGATCTCACAATGCGAAGGTGAAAGTCGAGGTTGATGGCTCTACATCATGGATCGTTGTGTATAAAGTGTGATTCTTTTGTTGGAAAATAAGAAGGAAAGGTCCGTTTACAAGAATTCTTACACTGACCCACGGATGTATTCAGGATGATATAAAAAAATGAACAATAAACCGTCGACCGGGCTTTCTCAAGCAGAAGCTGAGAAAAGACTTCAGCAGTATGGCCCCAATGCCTTGCCAGAACAAAAAGTCCGATTATGGCTGGTCCTTCTGGGAAAATTTTGGGCTCCGGTGCCTTGGATGCTCGAAGTCACCATTCTGCTCGAGCTTTACCTGGGCAAGAATGTAGAAGCATTGGTGATTGGCTTCCTGCTGGTTTTCAATGCCATCCTCAGTTTCATCCAGGAAAATCGCGCCCAGAACGCATTGACCCTCCTCCGCCAGAAATTGGTCGTGAATGCGAGGACCTTGCGCGATGGTAACTGGCAATTGATCCCCGCCAGGGAACTCGTCCCGGATGATGTGATCCATTTGCGCATGGGCGACCTCATCCCTGCCGATATCCGCATCACGGAAGGAAGCATCGAAGTCGATCAATCCACTCTCACGGGTGAATCCGCCTGGGTGGGGGTCAATGCTGGGGATGGCACCTTTTCAGGCGCAATCGTCAGGCAGGGAGAAGCCACCGGCATTGTGTTTGCCACAGGCACAAAAACCCGTTTTGGCAAGACGGCGGAACTGGTGGGGGAAGCCAAAACCGTCAGCCACCTGGGCGAGATCATTTTCTCCATCGTCAAATACCTGGTGATTGCCGATGCCATCCTGGTTGGCATGGTTATCGCTTTCGCCATTACTATTCGGCTGGGCTGGCAAACCATCCTGCCCTTCGCCCTTATCATCCTGATTGCATCGGTGCCTGTAGCCCTCCCCGCCACCTTCACCCTGGCAATCGCCCTGGGTGCGGCTGAATTGGCGCGTCAGGGTGTTTTGGTTGCCCGGCTTTCCGCAATTGAAGAAGCCGCCGCCATGACTGTCCTCGCCAGCGACAAGACCGGTACCATAACCCTGAACCAGCTCACCTTGAACTCGGTGGTCCCGTTCTCGCCTTATACGGAAGAGGATGTTCTCCGCTGGGGAGCGATCGCTTCGGATGATGCCTCCCAGGATCCCATTGACCTCGCTATCCTTAACAGGATTCATGAGACGAAAATTTCCACAGTTGGAAAACGGATCCAATTTATTCCCTTCGATCCCAAGACGAAACGAACGGAAACCTTTTTCCGCATGGAAAATGGGAAAGAATTCCGTATCCTCAAGGGTGCCCCCCAAACCCTGAAAGCTATGTCGGAGAAAATTCATATCGGTGCGCAGGTCTCCTCCCTGGCAGCCAAAGGGGCTCGCGTCATAGCTGTGGCCATAGGGCAGAAGGACAAACCCATGCAAATGGTGGGTCTGCTCGGTCTTCAGGATTCTCCGCGGGCGGATTCACGAGCTTTGATCCATCATCTTGGCGAACTGGGAGTTCGGGTGGTGATGGTGACCGGCGACGATCCGCTCACCGCGAAAGCCATTGGCACCCAGGTGGGCATCGAGGGCGAGCCCTGCACTGCTGCAGCCATCGGGGGGAATTCATCTGGTCAAACGACCTCCTGTTCCATTTTCGCGAATGTCTTCCCGGAGGATAAATATCGCCTGGTCAAGGAGTTCCAAAAATCGGGTCACATCGTTGGTATGACCGGCGACGGAGTAAACGATGCCCCAGCGCTGAAGCAGGCTGAAGTAGGCATAGCTGTTTCAAGCGCTACCGATGTTGCCAAGGCAGCCGCCAGTTTGGTGCTGACCTTGCCTGGTCTGCAGAGCATCGTTTCCGCCATAAAAACCAGCCGCCAGATCTATCAACGTATGCTCACTTATACCCTGAACAAGATCATCAAAACCTTCCAGATCTCTCTGTTCCTCAGTCTGGGTTTTATCTTCGGTCGTATCTTTGTCGTCACTCCCCTACTGATCATCCTCCTGCTCTTCGCTAACGATTTTGTCACCATGTCCATTTCCACCGATCACGTATCCTATTCCCCCAAACCCGACCGGTGGAATATTCGCGCTCTGATGCTTGCTTCATTTTTACTGTCGATGCCGGTGCTCCTCTTATCCTTTGGATTTTATTTCGTTGGAATGAATTTTTTGCATCTCCCTCTTCCTCAATTTCAGACCCTGATGTTCGTGATGCTCGTGTTTACAGGGCAGATAAACGTGTATCTTGTCCGAGAACGCCGTCATTTTTGGATGTCCAAGCCCAGCCTTTGGATGATCGTTGGTACTCTAGGGGATGTGCTGATCGTCACCCTGCTCGCCACCCAGGGTATCCTGATGACTTCCATTTCACTCTCCTATGTTGCACTTTCCCTGCTGGCTGTGTTGCTTTTTCTGCCGTTAGCAGATTGGATCAAGATATCGATCTTCCGTCTTGCCCACTTGGTGTAGCGGAGAACCAACTTTCCCTTCGATCGAATTGTGTGAAGCGAAGTCCTCTTAAGACCCTGGTATTGAGAGGGCTGCAGTGGTTTTCTGCAGGGATTCATGTTTTCGAAAACGAATCCTTTACCCCACCGTATATCCCAGCTTCTGAATCGCCCCGCGGATCTGATCCTCGCTCACCAAAGCCTCGTCGAATTCCACTTCCAAGTTTTGCTTCTGGTACGACCCGCGGATCTTGTGGATGCCGGGGAGCGAATCTTCAATCCCCTCCAGGCGCATCGGGCACGAAGGGCAGTGCATGTCGGTGATCTTGAATGTTTTTTTGGTCATTGTATGGTTCCCTCTTACTGGAATACGATCTCGCCAGTGTACATGCCCATCGAGCACATGAACTGCAAGCGGGTGCCGGAGGGCTGAGCCGGGATCTTTATGGTCTCCACCCCGCTCGACTTCAGCACCACCGAGAAATTATATGCCGGGATGACGAACGCGCGCGAGCAGGAAGTGGTGTTGTCGGTGATCAGGTTCAGG
>JBGQAS010000133.1:0-5953 GCA_041494435.1 Anaerolineaceae bacterium
ACCCGCAGAATTTGATATTATTCGAACAAAACACCCGTTATTAATGTTCTAAAAAGATCGATATATCCGGCAATAAAAGATAATAATGTTTGGAAACGTCTACGTTTATAAAACAATAGCACAAATATTAACAAAAGTCAAGTGGTAATGTTAATACTCAATAATATTCATGGTTGACTTAGAACATTTATTAATGTATAATGGTCTTATTCAGCAGATAACATATTAGAAGGAAATGCCTGTGAAAATAAACTCCCGCTATGACCGTATAACCTCCCTGGTGAATGAGCGTGGTTTTTTATCGGTAAGTGAACTAAGCCAGCTTTGTGAAGTCGCGGAAATGACCATACGCCGCGACTTAAAGGTGCTGGATGCCCAAGGCCGCATCCGCCGAACCTACGGCGGGGTGGTTTCAGCACATTCCGAATCTGTGGTCAGTGATAAAGCAGATATCAACGGATTGGCCAGTGAGATCGAAGTATTGTTTATCGACCAGGTGGACGTGTTGATTGCAACTTCGGTAAACCCTTATTATGATAGCCTGTTGATTGACCGTGCCAGCAAGAAAAATATCCCGATTATTGCCGAATCCATAGAACTGCCGAACCAGTCGACCGTGGTCGCAGTGGATAACTATCAAGCCGGGTTGGACTTGGGAATTTGTGCCGGAAAGTATCTTATCGAACAGGGTATCGACAAAGCCTATCTGCTGGACTTGACTTTTCATCAACCCAACACCCAAAAGCGCAGCCGCGGTTTTATCGATGGATTGGCAAAGACCTGCCCCTCTGAAGTCGTACTTTCCATTAATGCACAATCGCGTTATGCGATAGCCTACCAATTGGCAAGCGATGCTTTGACAGTCTATCCCCAGATCAATTTAATTTTCGCCATAAATGATACGATTGCAAAAGGGGCTATAGACGCTTGTCGGAATTTGAATATTGATCCCAACCGCATGCAGGTGATCCCGTTCGGTCTCGAAGGGGATACATTCAAAGATGAACTCATGGCGGACAGCTATTGCAAAATCGCGTTGGCGATGTTTCCGGAGATTGTCAGCTTCACTTGCGTGGAAGCCGCCATCGCTGCATTCAACCACAAAACGCTGCCCGAGCAATTCATAACCCCTCATGTTGTCCTTACTTCAAAAACATTATCAGATTACTACACTCACACTTCTAGCGGTTGGAAATTGAATTGGGATTTTGTCCGTGAGCATTTAAATATCCCCATCAAATCCGAACGAAATACAAATCACTCAAAAGCCAGCCTTCCCAATCAAATCGGTTTTCTCGTTCCTTTCACCAAACATGAATGGTATAAGAATCTAACAGCTTTTGTAAAAACTGAAGCGGACCAATACGGGATTGGCATCCAGGTTATTGACGCGGAACAAAACGTGCGCGATGAGATCGAAATTCGCCGTCGACAGATCGCGAAGAAGGCAGCTGAGCTTGTCGACCCAGGCAATGTTGTGCTGGTCGACAGTGGTCCTATCTCCGGTTATTTAGCTGAGGAGTTTAAGCAAAAAAAGGAAATCACTGTAATTACCAACTCCGTCATTGTTTTCGATACCCTCAAGCATACTCCAGGAATTACCTTGATTTCCACTGGCGGGACGTTACGATTTAGTAGTCAGGTGTTGGTGGGACCAACTGCAGAAGGAGCGCTCAAGGAACTTCGCGCAGACAAATTATTCTTAATGGTTAGTGGGATTAGTCTTGATTTTGGCTTATCACACCAGCCAATTTCAGAAATTACAATCAAACAGGCGATGCTCCGCTCGGCACATGAGGTTATTTTGTTAGCCGACCATACCGCATTCGGTGCAGAAACTGGGATCCAAATCGCACCTTTAACAGTGGTCCACAAGTTGATCACGGATGATGCTCTACCACCAAGCATTAGGTTAAGCATGTCGAAGATAGGAATTCAGATCATGATCGTCTCGTAGATCCCGCATCTGAGTACATAAATAGATGTACATTTTCTATTGATTCAGTTTTTGGAAATATGGTACAGCAACTCCTATCGTCACAAAAAGAATACTTTCCAGCCCAAAGCCAAAAAAACTGCACTCCTCACGTTGGTTTGTGTCCAACTTTTTGGGTTCAGTTCATAGTTAACTGCGCAGTCGAGCTGAGGGATAAATGAGTTTCGATGTTTGCTTGTTTTAGCATTTCAAGAGCCCGAATCCCATAGATTGCCCCACTGGTTCCTGTTATTAAGACGATAATGCGTTTGGAGGGCTTATTCAAAATCTGGTTTATATTTTTTTTCAACCATTATTGCACCTCCTACTTTAAATAGACCAATTGATATGCTTATTTCGTCATATCGAATACTAGTTGTTTTTCTGAATACATGATGAATTTGCTATTGTATTTCCTTGGATAAAGCAAAGCGTTGAACAAAAATTATAGCTTTCGATTCTGGTTTTCTGGAAACAATTCTGGATTTCTAAATTTCTGTATTCCCACAAAAGATGCAAGCCTGTCTACTCCATTGGCTTGCATCTTTTTATTTTTTACGCCAAATACGGGTAAGAAATCTATTTACTGAAAACTATTTCATTACCAAAGCCATTACTGCCTTTTGAACATGCAACCGGTTCTCGGCTTCATCGAAGGCGGCGGAAAAAATGGATGAGCTGATTAGTTTGATTGATGTAACGTCAGAAATAAAAGACGAGAAGAAACTTCCTTCCCGGTTGCAGTAAGGTTGCAGTAAAAAAGGGAACCTTTTTGAAGAAAGGCTCCCTTACCCCTATATATGGTGGGTGGCGGTTCAATGGACCGCCACCTGTTGTGATCGACCGGGGACTTGAACCCCGAACCAACTGATTAAGAGTCAGCTGCTCTACCATTGAGCTAGTCGACCAAACTTCGCCCCCATTATACCAAAGGTCGGGATTTACGGAAGCGTGCCTGATTAAGCTTCAGCTGTTTTTGTTTCTTCAGGTGGTTTAAGTTTTGTAAAGCTGCGATATAGAATCAGGTCGTAAACGATCTTGATTCCACCGCAAAGGAAAAATGGTACGCTGAACAACGCCGGGATGGACATCAGCCACCCGCCAAGCGACGGAGAAAATGCCGCTCCCACCGAGCGGGCGATGCTCGTCACCCCCATCGCCGCCGAGCGTTCATCCGGGGAAACAACTGCCATTGTATAAGACTGGCGTGTGGGCACATCCATTTGCGAGATGGAAAAGCGCGCCATCAAGGCAGCAATGGCCAAACCCAAAGTTGGCATTATCGGCACCAAGATCAGGAAGATGCTGGAGGGTATATGGGTGTAGACCATGGTTTTGATCAAACCAAACCTTTTCGCCATACGAACAGCAAGCAGAGACGAGATGCCTGCAAGGATGTTGGCGCCAAAGAGCAGCCCACCCATCACCGCTTCATCGACCCCCCAACGAACGTGGAACCAATAAGCCATCATGCTTTGCACGATGATCCCACCGGCAAAAGCATCCAGGGCAAAGAGAGCGGATAGCCTTGCTACAACGCCCTTCGATTTGTGCAACCCTAGAGTGCGCTTGATGGGGAGCGCGTCCCCCTTGATCTCTATGGAATCGGAGAGGATGAGGAACAGGATGGTCAAGATCAACCCCACCAACACGTATCCCGCCAGGATCACCCGGTAAGAATTGATCTCACTCACTCCACGAGTTTGAAGCAAAGTCGCTGCAGCCCCTCCTAACAAAGCTCCGAATGCCGTTGCAAAATATCCCGCCAGGTTATACCAGGCAAATACCTGGGTGCGCTTATGATCGGGCACCAGGTGACTCAATGCAGCTTGTTCGATGGAAAGGAAGGGACCTATTTCGTTACCGCTTGGGCTTATGACCCCGATGATTGCAGCAGCGATCAACAAAATCGGATTTCGCGTGAGCAAAAAAACCGTCCCAGCCAGGATCATCAGCAGTGATCCGAGGATGAGCATCTTGCGTCTTCCCAGCCTGTCCGCAGAAGTTGTCAGCCAAAGGGTAATCCCAGCATCCCCGGCAAGGGTAAGGCTAAATAAAATTCCTACAGAACTTTCAGCCAGACCCACCTGGAGTAGATACAACACCAGGATGACTGAAACCAAACCATACGAGAATAAACGGAGTGTTCGGGTGGTAAATAGAATTGGAATATCGCGTTTATGCATCCTGAAAGTATAGCGGAATTGGTCCGATTTTGAAATTAAAAAGGGTGGAAATTATCGAACGAAATTGGGATTGGCAAAGTAACGCCACCAATTCGCGGAGATGCCATCCACTTGTCCCGTTTTATGTGGAAAATGTTTGAACCACCAAAGGTGATGCAGGCGAATATCCCCACCACCCCATTCAGTGCTGTCAACCAGGCGGGGGTCACCCTCCAGATCGGGGAAGTTGTACCAATTGTTGCAGCGGCTGGGGACGGTGCGTATGCTATTCCATTCATAATCCTTCAAACTGTTGGGAGCGAAATGTACGGAACCCACTTCAGCATTACCGGGGTTGGTCATATCGATACGGGTGAAACGTTGCCATAAGTTGGCATTGCCGAACCGCCTGCGGTACACCTGCAACAGGGTGAATTCAGCCCGGTGACCCATGCTTTCCAGCATCTCTCCTACACCGCGTTCATAGTTAAATCCCATGATAAAAAATCGCCTGGGAATTCCAGAGGTCCCAACCAGTGGTGGAGCATTGCAATAAAATGCACCAGATCCACCCATGGCTGATTCATAGAAACCGGAATATGGCGGGGCAAACAGCCAGATTTCATCGAAGGCATCGGATTGGATCCCCTGGCTTAGGTTCTGGGATTGAAGCAAAGTGTTGTAATCCACCGCATCCGGTTCATGAAATCCCAGCCTTGCTCGAAATGTATCCACATAATCTTGGGGAGAATAAACAAAACCATCAATCTTTTTTGGCAAAGCATCCATGGTTTGCCGTTCAACGATTTCGTAATTCAGGATCCCATTGGAAACTTGCTTCAGATCCGCGATCATCTCCTGGCTTAGTTGCTCGGGCTCATGGAAATGCAAAGTTTCGATCAATGTCCTTTCATCAGGCAGCTTGGGATTGTATACAAGCAACTTTACCCGCACGGTGATCACTGCGGGAGTTTGACCCGTATCGATCTCGCCGGGCAATGGTTGCTCTGTAGGAAGAGGTTGCTCTATTACGGTTTCTGTGGAAGAAGGTGTTAGAACTGGCTCATCAGAAGCAACTACAACCTGTGAAGCGGGTGGTGCTTCGACTGCTGGGCGCTGCGATTGGATTTGTTGGGATTCAAGCGTAACGTCGGTTTCAGAAGTTGTAGATTGGGTTTCTTCCGCACTCGAAGCCGGGGTTCTATTCTGAGTGAACAGTCCCTGCAGCAACCTGGAAAGAATCTCAGTGAGATTTTGAAGGAAATTCATATACCCCTACCTTTGCATAACTCATGCCAATATCCGAACGGTAGCAATCGTCCTCGGCATTTTGAATATGACCTTGCCGTTTTGAACCTTCAGATCAAGGATATCTCTTTCCCGGGCGTCACACAAAACAGCTTTTTTGATTTTTCCTTGTTTTCGAGAAAGTTGGATGGATTTGGCGGGTGGCTGGAAAGCTTCAAGGCGGACAATCCATCCTTTTCCCCGCCAGGCAGGTTTAACTGCGGTGATTCGGACATTTGAATTGTCACACCCTACAGGAAACACCTGGCTCTCAGTCATTTCCTGCCACTGCTTTTCTTTTCCATCCATTTCCAGACGGAAGGTTACTTGATGAGGCGAAAATTCATGTCCTCCTATGGGCAACCCGGGGATAATGATGAACCCATACCCTTTCTCATGGGTGGCATTCCGAATAGCAACCACTTGAATGTTACCCTTGCCATCCCAACTGATTGCGCCAGGCATATCGGACGACAATTGGAACCCTTGATGATTCACCCCCGATGGAATAAAAGCGAAGGATTGA
>JBGQAS010000066.1:0-7843 GCA_041494435.1 Anaerolineaceae bacterium
CCATTTTCACGTTATGGAAACCTGGCTCTTCCACCCGGATGAGCTTGCCGATTTTCCAGTGCTGTAAGAGGCGGATGAGGGGATCACCCCAGATCACAGCCAAAATGAAGCTGAAACCACTAAGTGCAAGTGCGACGGAAGTTTCTCTCATGATTCAATCTCCAGAGCGGTAACAATGCGATCCATTCGAAGCCCGTGAGAACCTTTGATCAATGCAACATCCTTTTCGGTTAACATCTTGGTAAGCAGGTCGATTACCCCATTGACATCCGGAAACCAGTGAATCGATTTTCTGGGAAGGCCCCCGGCGAGAGCAGCTTCCGCGATGATTTTTCCCAGTTTACCGACAGCAATCAATTCATCGGCGACTTCGGCCACCCGGTAACCAACTTTCTCATGACCCAGCTGTTCATACTTCCCGAGTTCAAGCATGTCACCCAGGACCGCGATTTTCCTCCCTTCGAGTTCATGGAGCAAGGAAATGGCTGCAAGAGTGGATTCGGGAGAAGCATTATAGGTGTCATCCAGGATTAGTGCGCCATTCCGGGAATGAACCGCGACAAGACGCAGCTGGGAATGGGATTCTTGCAGACCTGCGATGATCTCAGTCCAGGAAAGACCTTCCACCATTCCGGCAGCAGTTGCCCGCAGAATGGTGTGAACAGAATGCTGTCCAATCATGGGAACATGAATATGAAAACCATCATTGTGAACATGCAGGTTGAATTCAATTCCCTGTAGCCCATGACTTTCAATTCCATCTGCCCACAGATCAGCTGAAGGGTCCAGCCCATACATGACGATCTTGGCACGAGTGACCTCTTTCATCGCTCGTACAAGGGGATCGTCGATATTTAGAATAGCAGTGCCTTCCGGGGCAGGAGGGAGCGCCTGCACTAATTCCGATTTTCCTTTGGCAATTTCTTCTATTGAACCGGCCCGTTCAGCATGGACCATGCCAATATTGGTGACAATCCCTATCTGGGGGAGGGCAAGATCGCATAAAAAAGCTATTTCACCCGGAACATAGAAACCCATCTCCAGGACGGCGCATTGATATCCTTTGGTCAAACGCAACAGGCTTAGGGGTAAACCGATTTCGTTATTCAGATTCCCAATATTCTTCAGGGTCCTGTATTTTTTGGAAAGGACTTCTGCGGTCAATTCTTTCGTGGTGGATTTCCCCACGCTGCCGGTAATCCCTACAACCCGCAAGTCCAATTTTCTACGCCAAAAACGGGCAATGGTTTGCATGGCTTTCAAACTGTCGTTGGTGAGGATACAGAATGGACCCCCGGGGATTTGTACTTTCGAAAGTTCAACTGGTGACCGTAGATCTATCTGCGGGTAGTGTTGGGACATATCTTTTTGGACAATGGCAATACCCGCACCGCGCTTGAAAGCTTCTGCCAAAAAATCATGCCCATCTGCGTGCTCACCAGGTAATGCCACAAACATGGCACCGGGGATAACCTGGCGGGAATCGATATCGGTTTCTGTGATGTTCAAATTTGCCCGTTCCAAACGGTTTCCCGTGAGGGCTTCCAGGCAATCAGCAAGGGTCAGCAGGGCATTCATTTTATTTGCCCTGCAATTCGTGCCGAATATTATCGGGGGGAATACCCATCAAAACGACCAACTGTTCGGCAACATCATGAAAAGTTGGGGAAGCTGTTTCTGTAGCCCATATGGAACTGGAAGGCTTTTCCAACCAGACATAGATGAGGAATTGAGGGTCATCCGAGGGTCCCCAACCTGCAAATGAAGTGTTTGTGACATCCATGGTGTAGCGACCATTGATGGGGATTTCTGCCGTACCAGTCTTTCCGGCAATTCTGTATCCTTCCACGAGAGCTGCGGAAGCTTCACCTACCAAGGAATTTGAAAGCAGTAATGTTAGATCCTTGGCAGTTTTTTCATTGATGGGTGAGGCGATCACCTGGGGGCTGATGTTATATTGCTGACCGTTTTGGATAATGGCTGCTACCACATGCGGAGCCATCATCCTTCCGCCATTGGCTACCGCTGAAATGGCTGTTGCCATCTGGATGGGTGTGACTGCCACACCCTGACCGAATGCATTCGTCCCAAGGTTTACAGGGTACCATTGTGGATCTCCGGGGACGCTCAGGGGCCAATATTGTTCGCCAGAAAGATCAATATTCGTGGGTCGACCAATGCCAAATGCCTGCAGGTATTGATAGAACTTTTCATTTCCTAATTGAGTGGCTACCCAGGCCAGGCAGACGTTCAACGAGTTTTGCATGCAACCTGTCATGTCCTGTGGACCCCAGGCACTGCGATCCCAGTTGTAAATCCCCACACCACCGACTTCAATATAACCTGTGTCCAGAAATGGAGTGGTGGGAGTGACAGCCCCGGCATCCAACGCAGCAGCCATGGTTAAGATCTTGAAGACCGAACCAGGCTCATAGGTAGCGCCGATAGCCCGGTCGAACATATACCCCTGTGGATATAATTCGGAAGACTTCCAATACTCGTTCAAATTCATTTGGGGAGTGCTTGCCATGGCGAGGATCTCGCCGGTCTTGGGATTCAAAACGATGATTGTACCTGATGCCGCCCCATATTTATTGACTGATTTGTTGAGAACCTGTTCAATCATCCCCTGGATATCACGATTGATGGTGAGTACCAGACTTGCACCTGGATCAACCGTGGGGATATCTGTAATAAGGTAAGGATCCAGGGGGACGGTAACCTGGGTCGGTGTGCCTGCCAGAATCTGGTCATAACGCCCTTCGATGCCATAATAACCACGGGCGTTTTGCCTTTCCTGAAAAGAGAAAAACCCAAGGATGTTCGAAGCCAAACTGTATTCTGGATAAGAGCGGACCAAATGTGGAGTATAGACAAGCCCCCGCAAACTTGGTTGACTTGAATTGGCTCCGCCTGGATTGGTTTTATCCATCTGGGCAGAAAGGGTCTTGATCTTTAAAACTACATCCGAATGGACATTGTCTTTTAGGACTGCATAAATTGCGATCGTCGGATCATATTTGATGTTAGCTGCAGCAAGAAGGTCGTTGTAATCCTTATCGATCAATGGAGAAAGCACTTCTGCAATGGTATGAGGGTTTGCAACAGATTGGAGATCGAGCCCGATCTCGTAGACGATCATATTTCCAGCTAAAAGGTTGCCATTCCGGTCGTAAACATTACCGCGTTCAGGGGTGAGGGTTTTTGTTTCATACCCAAAGGTTTCACCTGCCCACTGGCTGATTTCCTGGTGAGGTGCACTGGTCTGTATACGGGCAACCTGGAAGACGACAAGGAACCCCAGAATCGTGCAGATGATTCCGGTAAATTGAAAACGGGAAAAGTGAAGGTTTTTTAGCATTGCACTCTTCATTGATTTCCGCTTAAACGAACGCCTTCAAACAACCAATCCCAAATAGATTGGGTATAACCAGGCTTGATCACTGGATCTTGAAAAAACCTTGAACCAGGCAGAGGTGCAAGCAAAACAGGCTTGGGACCTGTGTACCCGGGAACAGCCACATAAAGTGCACGATCGGCAGAAATCCTCTCAAAGCCCAGGGCTGTTGCCCGTTCTTCCATTTTTGTCGTCGAATCCAACCAGGCGAGAAAGGTTTCCTGGTCTGCGATTTGGTCCTCCAAATCCTGTTTTTTGTTGTCAAGGTCCTGCAGTTCAAGACCAGCATTTGCTGCTTGCGCGCTGACGCTCAAATAGAGCGCAGCCACGACAATCGCACCCGCTAAAATTAAAAAAACCATTCCAGCGGATTGGATTCGGATCCGCCAGGGTGCTTGTTTCTGAGCTTGAGAAAGTCTTCTGTTCATATTTTTTTATCCCTGTGATAGACCTTAAGGGTTACACAGGTCGTGCCTAATTCAGATTTTTTCAATAATTCGTAACCGGGCACTTCTTGCCCGCGGATTCTCTTTCATTTCACTTTCTCCAGGTTTGATCACCTGCCGGTTGATCAATTTCACACTGGCCTTGTGACCGCATGTGCACTCGGGTTGCCTGGGAGGACAGATGCAATCCACGCTTTCGACCTTGAAATATTGCTTTACGATCCGGTCTTCCAAGGAATGAAAGGAAATCACTGCGAACCTGCCGCCTTTTCTTAGGGATCCCACGGCACGAGGAAGAGCTTGAGCTATGTTATTCAACTCATCGTTAACTGCGATCCGTAAGGCCTGGAATGTGAGGGTGGCGGGATGGATCCTTCCCGGTTGGGGATGAACTACCCGGGTGATAACCGATGCCAATTGAAGCGTGGTCTGGATGGGCCTGGACTCACAGATGGCGCGGGCGATTTGGCGGGCTCGGGGTTCTTCTCCATATTGCCAAATCAGGTCTGCCAATTCCCGTTCGGGAAGGGTATTTACCAACTCGGAAGCCGATTTGGGCAGTTCGGGATCGAATCTCATATCGAGAGGCCCTTCCTGCTGAAAGGAAAACCCCCTTTGCGGAGAATCGATTTGCATGGAAGAAACTCCCAGGTCCAGGAGGATGCCATCCACCTTTTTCCATCCCAGTTTCTTGATGTGATCTGCAAGGGTGGTGTAGGAATCTTGGATAAATATTGCCCGAGAGCCAAATTGCTTCAGCTCATATTTGGCTATCTCGATGGCTTTAGGATCCAGGTCCAGTCCAAGCAATAGACCGTCCGGAGAGCTTTCTTCCAAGACACCTCGAGCATGACCACCGGCTCCAAGTGTTCCGTCCACATAGCGTCCCCCGGGATGCGGCTGCAATGCATGTATAATTTCATGGTAAAGTACAGGTCGATGAGGCTGTTTTTCTTGTTCAAAATTCCTGTCGGAGGAATTCATCGCCTAAAGGTCTAATGCAGAGAAGCGCTGGATATTGTTTTCAGCATCATCCAGCAGGGCATTCTGGGCTTCCCAGTTACTCGGCGACCAGATTTCGAAGTAATCCCCCACACCGATTACGATGGCAGTAGATTGAATGTCCACAGCGTCACGCAGGAATTGAGGGATTAGGATCCGACCAGCTTTATCGAACTCCAGCAAAGCTGCGCTGGAAAACAACAAACGGCGGAGCAGACGGGCATCAGGATCGGTGTTGCTCATCCCGCGGACTTTTTCAGAAAGGGTATTCAAATAGGAGGTAGTGTAAACGACGAGGTTACGATCGAATCCGTGGGTGATATATGCCCCCGTTTCCAATGCCTCACGGAACCGGACTGGAATGGTCATCCGTCCCTTATCATCGATCGAGTGTTCGTATTTTCCGAAGAACATGTGTTCTAACTCTCCTCCATATGCAGAACGCCGGAATCCCGGCGTCCCACTCTTACCCACTATTAACCATTATCTCCCACATTATAGCGGATTATTAGATGAAATTCAATAGCCTTCACATTCTTTAATATAAATTTGATAAAACAAGTATTTTCGGAGGAAACATGAAACCTCAAATTTTCGCACTCATCACGGCCATTTGCTGGGGTGTTGGGGGATATTTTGAAAAGCAGGGTTTAAAACTGGGAAATCTTTCCCCCCAGATGGGTATCACGATTCGAACCTTTGTTGCCTTGATCATCCTGGGAGTGGTAAGTTTTCCCCAATGGAAAACGGTAACCCAGGCGGGATCCAAGGCGCTTTTTTACATGATCATTGGCGGCGGTGTAATAGCGGGAGCAGTGGGGATGTTATGCTACTACTCAGCTATCAAAGGGGCAGATTTGGGGAAAGTAATGCCTATTGCATTTACCTCTCCCTTGTTCGGTGTGTTGATGGGCTTGATCTTCAGCCATGAACCTATTACCTGGAAAACAGGCGTGGGTATGGCTTTGACGGTGGGGGGAATTGTTCTACTCACCCTGGCATGATAAAAAAGAGCTGAGGTTATTCTCAGCTCTTTTTTATTTTCTTTTAAAATTAACTCTTGGGACGTTTCATCACCAAGCGATAATCGTCGGATTCTACATAGGCGGTTTGAGTGAAAATGGGTGAATAATTCATCGACACCAGTTCCCAGCCTTCTTCACCCTTGTTATTAATGAAATCATAGAGATTGGGGCCATTTTTCCAGTCTTTGAGCTCTTTCCCATTCACTATAACGGCTTTCCATGTCTCATTGACGTGCCCTGCCACGATAAAGATGTATTCCCATTTTTGCATAAAAGTCTCCAGATTTTTCTATTGAACAGTATAGCAAAGGTAGGATGAAGTGTAAATAGTGTCGCTTCCAGTTCTCGAGTCGCTTTTGAAGTGTCAGAAAAGCGCAGAGCGCATCATCCCAAGAAAATGCCCAGTGATATAATTTTTCGATTGCAATCTGGAGTGGGGAAAGAATACAGATCATGTTTTGCATTTGGTAGATCGATGGCTTTTTGACTTTACTTATTGAATTAGTGAAAAGGACATATCGGAAATGTCAAAAAGAACACTTAGTATCCTTGGTATGGCATCAGGAGTCCTCATTATTATTGCCGCTTTACTCATGGGATACTTTGGCTTTCCTTCTGCAGGATTTGGTCCCAGAAAGATAGCGATAGGTCTCTTTGGTCTGCTGGTTTTGATTGTGGGGATTATTCTTTTCTTCTGGAAGCAAATTCATGCGGGAATAATCGATTCCTCAAAATATTCCTGGACCACTCTTTTTGGATTCACATTCTTAAGTGTTTACGTCTATATCCTTTTCGAGTGGATTTTCACCATAACCAAACCATCTTTTCTGGATTTGGTTCCATTTTCCACGAAAGTCGGTATTCTCTTTTTCACGAGTGCCATGGTAGCTTGCCTGGCTTTCCTAGCCATAACGATTTTCTTTGCCTTGAGCCGGTTACCCTGGTTTAGAAAATCTTCCAAACTTTTCCTGGCTTTGGCAAGTTTTATCCCCGTGTGGATCATAGCTTCAATGATATTGATCCTGGTCGATAATTTTACTTTTACCTTATTTAGTTTTGGGATCGTAAACACCGAAACCATCGGGCGAATAATATACTTGGTAGCCTATACTTTCCTGTTTATTTTCATTCTTGCCAAGGTGCCAAAAATATTGTCAGACATAAGTTCCGTGGTTAATCGCTGGAAAACAAGAAAATTCCTTGTCCCAGCATTGATTGTGGTGATAGTAGCTTCTTTATTAATAACTTATCGGAACAACAATCAAAGCAGCAATTTGGATATCACCAAGCAGTCAGGGACGAATACGTATCCGAACATCATTTTGATCACCGCCGATGGAGTGAACGCTGATCATATGTCTCTCTACGGGTACCAACTGGACACTACTCCGAGATTAAAAGACTTAGGGGAAACATCTCTGATTGCAGAAAATGCCTTCCCCAATTCCAGTACGACCATCTCTGCGTTGCTGGCGATTTTTACAAGCAAAGATCCATTGGAATTGCGGGTGCAATATTCAGAAGATATTTTAAAAGACGCAGATTCTTATCAGCATTTGCCCGGCATATTGAGAACATTGGGGTACTACACTGCTCAGTTTAGCAATCCCACCTATGCTGATGCTTATGATGCCAATATGCTTTCCGCATTTGATTATTCCAACGGCAGATCCATTAGTGAAGGCACTTTTTATAATTTTATTAATAAATATTTCATACCTGATTATTCTTATTTTATATATGAAACCACAAATCGGTTGTTTGACAGGCTAAACCACATCTTTTTTATTAAGAAAATGGTAAATCAACAAGCCTTGGTAGAGGATACGGGACAATTTTTCAATGATCAAGCCAAAATCGACAACCTGGAAAGTGTTTTGTCGAGCAAAAATCAACCTGTATTTATTGACATTCACTGGATGGGTACTCATGGATCCAAATTTATTCTTAAAAAGCAAGTGTTTTCGGCAGGA
>JBGQAS010000434.1:0-2208 GCA_041494435.1 Anaerolineaceae bacterium
ACTCCGTAGTCTATCCACATCAGAGCTGCGGGCAACCCCGCAGTACTTTTATTTGAAACTCACAAGAATTCCTTGACAGGGAATGCGGAATTGTTTATTATATGAATGGTTGTTCATATATTCATATAATAGGGAACCATGACTAAAGATACAGCACCCAATTTATCCAAGTGTGAAGTCGATATCATCCATTCTGACCTGGTGGAAAAAGCGCAGAAAGATCTGCTCGATGGTCTGTCAGCTACCCGTATTTCCAAGCTATTCCAGGCTATGGCTGACCCTACCCGCATCCGGCTGCTTTCAGCGCTGTTCTCCACAGAATTGTGTGTCTGTGACCTGGCAGCCCTGGTGGGGATGACCCAAAGTGCCATTTCTCACCAATTGCGTTTATTGCGCGAATGGCAGCTGGTGAAAGCCCGCAAGGATGGGCGGATCGTCTATTACACCCTCGAGGATGAACACATCCACGAATTCATTCAACTGGCAAAGGAGCACACTGAACATGGCCGTAATGGAAACTCTTGAAATCCCGATTGAAGGGATGGACTGCAGTGATTGCATCGTCCACGTTAAAAACGCCATAGAACATTTAAAAGGAGTTGAATCAGCGGAAGTGTTGCTGGCGGCGCAGAAAGCGATTGTCTGTCTGGACGTTACCAAGGTCAAACTCACCGATATCCGCAGAGCCGTGGAAAAAGCGGGATACAAGGTGCCCGTCATGGAAGGCGATACGAGACGGAGTGCAACGGAATTCAGCCGAAAAGCTATCACTACATTGGCTCTTGTGACCGGATTCTTGTTGTTTATTATCGTCCTGGGAGAAGGATTTGGATTATTTCAATCCATCACGGCAAAGGTGCCATTCGTGGTTGGACTGGTGATCGTCCTCATTGGCGGACTTCCCATTTTCATTGATGTTGTCCGATCTGCGCTGCAGAAACAGATCACTTCCCGCACCCTGATGACCCTGGGAGTCATTGCTGCTTTGGCAGTTGGCCAGTGGACGACTGCTGGCATTGTAGTCCTTATGATGCACATCGGAAACTTCGTTGAGAGTTTCACCGCCAACCGTTCACGTAAAGCGGTGAAAGACCTTACGTCACTTACACCCCAGAAGGCAACCGTTATCAAAGATGGCAAGGAAGTGATTCTCCCCATTGGCGAGGTGAAACCCGGTTACACCGTCCTGGTGCGACCCGGGGAAGTCATTCCTGTCGATGGCGAAATCGTTGAGGGTACGGCAACGATCAACCAATCTTCTTTGACCGGTGAGTCCGTACCTGTGGACGTCAACACCGGGAAATCGGTTTTTGCTGCCACATGGATCGTGTTGGGTAGCTTGAGGATCCGAGCGGTCCACGTCGGTCGGGATACAACTTTTGGTAAAGTGGTGCAACTGGTGGAGGAGGCTGAAGCTCAAAAAGGCAAAACCCAGCAATTCGCGGATAAATTTGCCACGTATTACCTGCCTGTTGTGGCAGGGATCGCGGCTTTGACTTGGATCATCAGCCGAAATCCGCTTTACGCAACTGCCGTGTTGGTAGTGGCTTGTTCCTGTGCGATAGCCCTGGCGACACCTATTGCCATGCTGGCTTCCATAGGCGCAGCTGCCAAAATGGGCTTGCTAATCCGGGGCGGAAAATATCTCGAAGCCCTCAGCAAAGCAGATGTAATGCTGATCGATAAGACAGGCACCTTGACTCTTGGCAAGCCCCAATTAACGGACATTGTTTCTCTAAATGGAGTCAAACCCAACCAGATCCTGGTAATGGCAGCTTCCGCTGAGCGCTATTCTGAGCATCCGCTGGCAAGAGCCTTGTTCGATGCCATGTCAACTCGCAAGCTTTCATTTATGGAAATGTCTGAGTTTGAAGCCAAGCCCGGACTGGGGGTGCAGGCCAAGGTGAGCGGGCAAAAGGTCAAGGTTGGAAATCTACGGCTGATGAAGGCGAGGAGTTCTGGAAAGGAACAAATCAATACCCTCACCCGGCAGGGAAAGACATTGCTCTTCCTGGAAGTGGACGATGAGATGGTGGGCATCCTGGCGACCTCGGATACTTTGCGGAGTGAAGTGCCAATTTCGCTTCGAACCCTGTCTGCGATGGGGATACAAAAGATCGAACTTCTTACTGGTGACAATGAGTCCAGCGCCCGGGAAATTACGAAAGATCTTGACATTCCATTTCGCGCCAACTTGCTCCCCCAGGA
>JBGQAS010000146.1:0-5485 GCA_041494435.1 Anaerolineaceae bacterium
ACTTCCTTCGCCTGGATCTCCTGCCAGCGTTTGAACAAGCGCAGGTTTGTTTTTTCTTCCGCGGGAGGATCGAGATAGATGGAAGTAAGGATACGGCGATCGCGCCCTTTGCAACCGCTGACAGCCCAATCGGGAAGCGGACGTTTTGTGGGTTGCATGGGCGGCATTTCAGCCGGTTCCATCATTTGACCGATGCTGCCATCTGAAAGGACGATGGTAATCGAGCGGTATTTTTCCGCCAGGTCAAACGCGAGAACGGTCAGGTCAACCGATTCCTGCACACTGGAGGGGGCAAGGACGATGGGGAAGTAATCTCCATGCCCACCGCGGTGCACCATTTGCTCATAGTCTCCCTGCCCTGGGGCAATATTTCCCAAGCCAGGCCCACCGCGCATAATATCCACCATCACCATGGGCACTTCCGTGCCGGCGATGTAGGAAAACCCTTCCATCATCAAGCTGGTACCAGGGCTCGAGGATGAAGTCATCACCCGGGTTCCGGTGCAAGCGGCGCCATAAACCATGTTAATGGCAGCTGGCTCACTTTCAGCCTGGACAAAGGCTCGTCCCATTTCGGGCATTTTTCTGGACATGTATTCCAGCAGCTCGGTTTGGGGAGTGATGGGGTATCCGAAATAAGCCATGCAGCCGGCGCGAATGGCGGCTTCTGCAGTGGCTTCATTCCCTTTCCATAATTCACGTGTCATGCCATCGCTCCTATGCTCCAGCCGCAGCCTTGACGGGTTCGCGGTACACAGTAATTGCCGCATCCGGGCAAACTATAGCGCAGATTGCGCAACCGGTGCAGCCTTCTTTTGCCAATGAAGCGGGATGGTAGCCTTTCGGCGTCAGCCTGTTCATGTCCAAAGCAATGACATGTTGCGGGCAGGCACCCACACATAATTCACAACCTTTGCATTGTTGTTCATCAACGACAATCTTACCCCTGACGGGCATTCGATCCTCCAGTTTTGAATTCTAAAACACGGATATTTTCTGTCATATTTCTCAATGAACAGCCTGATTATGCCTAAGATGTGTTTTTTTGACCAGTGTCTTCCATCATGCCTCAAACCTGCAATATGCCTTAAGGAATTTGAAAAAAGAAAAGCACAAATGAAGCAAATCCCTCTTTTTTTTCTTTTCAGGGGGTCAATATGAACACTTTCCAATCTTAGCAAACTGCTATGTGTATACAATAGAAACATAGAACCGGCGAGGCTACCGGGTTTTGAATAATAGATTGAATTATCAGGATCAAATGCTGAAATTTATTTAAATACCTGGTCGAGTTTTTGCTGAATGGATTGCAGAATGGAATCCTTGATGTCGTTCAGCCAGGAGGAGATCTGATTGGAAACGCTGGTTTTTGCCCCTTCCCATAATGTCTTGGCGCCTGCGTCCACAGACTCCTTTACCTGGTCAACCTGATCTTGAGCTGTGGATTGGAGACGACCCGCCAGGTCGTTTGCCTGGGCCTCGATGAATAAAGGTCGCCGCGAAACCATCAGGCTGATGTTTCCGTCGGCACTAACTGCCAAGGGTTGAGCGGTAGCTTCGGATATTTCAGCAGCATCGGCTGGATATGCAATGGAGGAATTTCCCTGCAACCCTGACAGGGTAACTGGTTCAGGTTCATTTCCGGAGACTGCCCTCCAGATGACAAATATCGTTTTCCCATCTTTATCAAAAGCATAAACTTCCACATCCTCGGGTATTCCGGGTTGTTGTATATTACCTAGCGGTTTACTGTTCTTTAAAAATTCATTGATATTTGCCAGGGTAATTTGACCGAAGGGACCCATGCCAAATCCAGGATTGGAGGGATCCTCCGACAGGGTGAACCAGAAGATTTCCTTTACAGAAGCATCGGCGAGAATCGGCACCACGGTTCGTGCAAGCAGATCCGATTCCACCAAGGACGCAGTATAGGGATCATACGGGGCAAGGTCTTGAATAACCTGGGTGTTGTAACCCAATGCTATAACCCAAATGGATTTTTCACCAAATTGCCTGCTAAACGACACCACGGATTGGATCTCATCCAATGCGGTTCCCCAAGTCTGGGTCCCAGGTACACAGGCTCCAGTCAGCGAATTGTGCTCATTTCCTGAGATTGAGGCTTGCTCAGGCCAGGTGTTGCTCCCAATGAGTTGAACCCCAATGGAATCAAAAGATTGCCACCCACCAGTTTTTTCCACGGAAGCCAGAAAAGCAAAAGGACTTTCGGAACAATCTGAACCTTTCATATCCAAACCGCCCAAAATCACTTGTGCGGAGGAATTCTTTGCCTTGATTATCTTGTAGGCAACTTGAATCATTTGCGAATACAACTCTGGGTCAGGAGCAGCGAGAGCATCGGATGCAGTGGGGAACATGACTTTTCCCCAACCTGCTGCTGTGTTTTCCCGGTTCCCAATTTCCCAAGCGTTGATCTGATCGCCATATCGATCCACGACCGCCTGGACATATCCCTGCCAGGCGCGCAATAGTTCTTCTTTATCTATTGGCATCCCCGGATAAACATGAGCCAGGAACACGGGACCACCATCCAGAACTGCCAGAATATGTAGTTCGTTTGCCCGGGCTTCTTCTACAAGGGTATCGAAATTATGAGTGATGGCTCCATTCCCAATAGACCAGCGAAATTCATCGGGAAATTGCTGGATCTCATTCCAAGGGAATTCTTCCCGGATCCAAGATGCTCCCATCCCAGTGATCAAATTCATAGCACCGGGAAGACCATCTTCCCCCACTCGAAGGTGAGTGGAAGTACCAATCCCAACGCCAGCCAAGCGGGTAGAAGGTGCTGCTTTCTTTATAAAATATATTCCCGTTACAACCGCTGCAGCAAGCAAAAAAAGGGTAAATAAAAATCGTTTCATAATCGCGCACTTTCCATGGAAAGTGGATGCAATTAGAGTGCCAACAAGAGGATAGTCTAGAGAATAGAGAATTGAACTAGTTGAAAATTGTCTTCTTAAAAAATCGAAAGAACTATTGACTTGTCTAAAAAATACCTTATAATATTGTTTAGTGGTATGACAAGCATACAAGTGATAATTCTATGACCCTCAATACTTTATCTCGTAAATCATTGGCTGATATTGTCGCCGGACGAATGGCGAAAGCCATCCTGGATAAAATATTCCTGCCTGGAACACAATTGCCCTCCGAGCGGGAGCTTTGCGAGCAATTCGGCGTCAGCCGATCCACCTTGCGTGAAGCCTTAAGGGTGCTCGAAGATGCCGAGTTGATCCAGAGCCGCCAAGGCGTTGGCTGGTTCGTCAACGAACTAAATGCAAGCAACTATTCAAATGCCCGCGAGATCGCGTCGAGCGAAACCCAAGCCGTCCCGGAAACCAAGCCTTCATCCGTACCTTCGGAACCCATCCCGGGACCCAAACGCCTGCCTGTATCTCCCGAAAAACCTTTGATCCTGCCGAACCTGAAAACCGACCGGTTGGGGACTTTCAGCCTGATCTCCTGGTGGGAACGGGAAAAAGTGGAAAAGGCCAGCGTGATGGTAGTTGGTGCAGGCGCACTGGGCAATGAAGTAATCAAGAACCTGGCGCTGATGGGTGTGGGTAACCTTTTCATCGTTGACTTCGATACCATCGAAATGGCCAATCTTTCCCGTTCCGTGCTGTTCCGCGAAAGCGACACCGGGCGTTACAAAGCTGAAGTGGCAGCCGCCCGAGCCAAAGACCTGAACCCGCAAATCCACGTCCAATACCTGCATGCCGATGTCACCACCCAACTCGGATTGGGATTGATCCGGCGCATGGATGTGATCGTCGGCTGCCTGGATAACCGTGAAGCGCGACTGGCAATCAACCGGTTTGCTTACTGGATGAACAAGCCCTGGGTCGATGGGGCCATCCAGGAATTCCTCGGGTTGGTGCGCGTGTTCGTGCCTGGACAGGGAGCTTGTTTTGAGTGCACCCTGACCGAACAAGCACGCCGGGACCTTTCGCTGCGCTACTCCTGCCCGTTACTGGCACGCGAAAATATCCTCCTAGGTAAAGTTCCCACCACACCCACAATTGCTTCCATCATCGGTTCCATGCAATCGCAGGAAGCCTTGAAGCTCATCCACGGTCTGCCGGTTGAAGCGGGAAAAGTGACTCACTTCAATGGGATGAACAACGACATGCACACCAGCGCTTATCGCATGCGTGAAGATTGCGAGAGCCATTGGATCTACGGCGAAATACAAGAGTTACCCTTGAAAGCGCAAAGTGCTTCGCTGGCCGACCTTTTGAAAATTGCGCAATCCGATTTGGGTCCAGACGCTATTTTGGAACTGGACCAGGAATTGATCCTTTCGCTTGATTGCTCCACCTGCAAGACAGTCGAAAAAGTGATGAAACCCATCTTTGAGGTGGGGTTTAAAGCCGCCCACTGCCCCACTTGTGGAGCCATGCGTGAAGTGAACATGACCCATGCCATCACCGGCTCGGAAGATTTCCTGCAAAGGAGCCTTGCCAGTGTGGGAGTCCCTCCTTTTCATATCCTGCGAGCCTACAATGCCGAACAGTTCCGCTTTTATGAGTTGAGCGGTGACCAGGCAGATACTTTACACTTCCGCCATTTCGAAAAGACCCAATATACCCCTTTGCCCAACCCACCATCCATCCGGTTGGGTGAAAGCATTGAGCCGGATCCGGAACAGTCTCATCCAACCACGGGACGGATTACCTTGGATGACGAGGAGGCTCATGCCTGAGTCCAACCGAGCTGAACGAAAGACTCCTTCAGCCTGGGATTCCTTTGGAAAGCAGCTCTTGGGCACTGCTCAAGCCATTTTGGGCTCGTTGGCGGCAGGGATGGTTTTCTTGTTAATCCAAGGTGCCATCCAAATCCCTTATGCCCTCGTTTACAGCCTGGCAGCTGTGACTGGGATTGGATTGGTGGCCGGCTTGTATGTCCGCCTGGTCTTGCGAAAATCGATCCACGCCATCCAGATCCTGGCGGGTTTGACCGCAGCATTCATTGGGATCGTCGCCTTCGATTTGGCTTTGACCCAGATCAGCTCACGATCCGTTTTTGCTGGCTTCCCAACCTGGTCGCTCTTTGCCCAGTTATTCCTTACCGGAACTTCCGTGTGGGTCGTGGAAACAGCATGGCAGAAAGACCGGATGAAGAAGCTCAAGAAAAGAGCTCAGCTTCGACGTACCCGCCGGGAAAAATTAATGAAGCTGAAAGCTGCTGCGAAAAGGAAAACCGCGCGCTGGTCCAGGGTTTCCCGTCCCGTGACCTCGCGCCCTGTTCGACAACAACCCTCACCGGCAGCCAGCCTTCGAACCCAACCTGCCATCACCCTGACTGCTGCTCCCCAAATTCAACCGAGGAGACGAAAAAAACAGAAAGTCACCCTGGCGGTATCTTTCGAAGAACATCGCTGTCCTTATTGCCTTCAGGAAGTAAAAGTGCATGACCCACGAGGTGTCAAAATCTGTAACGTTTGCGGTGCCTGGCACCA
>JBGQAS010000450.1:0-2136 GCA_041494435.1 Anaerolineaceae bacterium
ACCCTGGAGTTTGCCGACTGCTATATACATGGCCAGTAAAACAGCAGCTGGGGCATTGATGGTCATACTGGTGGATACTTTACCCAAGGGAATTTCATTGAACAACGTTTCCATATCTTCGATGGAAGAAATGGATACCCCTACTTTTCCCACTTCTCCCGAGGAAATGGAATCATCCGCGTCATATCCAATCTGAGTGGGCAGATCAAAGGCTACTGAGAGTCCGGTTTGACCTTGCTGCAGAAGGAATCGATAGCGGGTATTGGATTCTTCCGCGTTGGCATAACCCGCATATTGGCGCATCGTCCAGAATCTTCCCCGGTACATGGTGGGCTGGACCCCACGGGTGAAGGGGTATTCACCGGGGAACCCCAGACTGGAAAGATAATCATCCTCCCCAGGCAATGCCACCCGCGGAATAGGGATCCCTGAGAGTGAGGTAAATTCTGCTTTTCGTTCCGGATTTTTATTGAGTACAGGTTTGACCGTGGTTTCTTCCCACTTCTTCAGCTCATCTTCCAATTTCATCTTTTCTCTCCTGACCTAGGTGGTTTTAGTATACCGTAAGCACCTCGATTGATAGAATGGAAGGATATACACGAATCCCCGGATTTCCTTCCCGAAATCCCTCATCCTTCAATCGTCAGGAATGAGATGGATTTATGGTAAAATCCTTCCGCTTAAGGTGTTGTACCCTTCACCTTTACAAAAAATCTGAGATCGAAAGGGCTTGAGAAATGAAAGTTTTGTTGATGCAAGATGTTTACAAATTGGGCCATGCGGGGGATGTAAAAAAAGTCGCTGACGGTTACGGTCGAAATTTTCTTCTTCCCCAAGGTCTGGCAGTCCTGGCAACACCCGGTGCGTTGAAATCCATCGAACGCATTCGCGTCAAAGCCAGTGCCACCCGTGAACTGCTGAACACCGAATTGAAGGGTGTGGCAGAGAAGATCCAGGGAATGGTTCTGACCTATACCACCAAAGCTGGTGAAACCGGCAAACTGTACGGATCTATCACCACGGCCGAAATTGCCGAAGACATCACCAAGCAGATTGGCGCAAACATTGATCGACGCCAGATTGAATCCCAACCAATCCGCACCGTGGGCGAGCACAAGGCCCGCATCCGCCTGACCATTGACCTGGTTCCCGAAGTCAAAATCATTGTCCTGCGCGAAGGCGAAAAAGAAGAAGCTGAAAAAGCTGAAAAAGCCGCGAAAACCAAGCGCGCTCCGCGAAAATCCACTAAAAAAGAAGAAGTAAAGCCCGAAGACAATGGTGAAAAGAAAGAATCCACCGAAGAAAAGCCCGAAGAATCCAAAGAATAGCCCAGCCTTCGAAACCTTTGATAGAACCCTAGAAACCGGCTTCCAAGCCGGTTTCTTGATACAATAGTTGCCTATGACTGAAAAAACCATCGGTGAGCAATTAAAAGCTGCTCGCGAAAAAATGCATTTATCAGTAGAGGAAGTCGCAGAAGCGCTTCACATTCGATCTGCTTACCTCAAATCCATCGAAGAAGATAAGCTCAACGAACTCCCTTCCCAAACCCAAGCCCGAGGATTCATCCGCTTGTACGCTTCTCAAGTGGATCTTGACCCACGCGAGTTGCTAAAAGAAAAGGAGGTGATCCTTCAGCCTCCTGCCAAGGAAGAAACTACTCCAGTTTCAACAGAAGATGTAGAAACGCACCAAGAGCAACTTCCTAAAGTTGGAAAAAAGAAAAAGACATCAAAGATAACTCCTTCAGAGTTGCCTCCTGACCTGGTGCCCACTCAACTCAAAACAGATCAATATCAGAAGATCCTGAAAAAGATCGGCGACGACCTCGTAGCGCGTCGGAAAAAATTGGCGTTATCTCTGGACGAGGTCGAGAATCACACTCACATTCGAAAAGCGTACCTGGATGCCATCGAGAATGGGAAGATCGATGAGCTGCCTTCGACCATACAAGGCAGGGGTTTATTGAGCAATTACGCTGAATTCCTGGATTTGGATCCTGATCCCATCCTCGTACGGTTTGCCGAAGCCCTCCAGAGCAAGGTCAAACCTGTTGGGGAAGGAATGCCGGAAACAACCCAGGCTGAACCGGAAAAACAAAATCATATTTGGGTACTTGTAAAAAAATATTTGACC
>JBGQAS010000219.1:0-4284 GCA_041494435.1 Anaerolineaceae bacterium
CTTTACTTCCGGGTTCTGTTTATTCTCACCCTGAAGCACAACGGAATTCAATAATTGGAAGAATTCAGGGGTGAATTTTGCGCTGTTTTCTTGCATCATTTTTTCCAGGTCAGCGTCATCCTTGGCTGAGACCAGTTGTTGAATCAATTCGACTTCGGGTGGAGGGGCACTAGCTTTTTCAATCACTTCTACGACTTTTTGCAATTTTTCCGTACGCACGGTGTCGTCTCTTTGTTTTGAGTCTTCTAAGGCGGTTTGCAGAACCTGGGTGAAAAAATCATCAATTCTTTCAAGGTTTGCTTCGGTGGCTTTGGTTACATCTTCTGAGCCCAGGATGGTCTCGAGAAGATGGCGGGCTCGTTTGAGTTCATCGTCGATCTTCTTATCGATTTCCTTGGTCATTTCCAGCAATTTCTGGCGAAGATCCATTAGTTTGCGCTGATCTTCCCCCTGGGTATGATCAATTTTATCGGTCAGGGTTTGGAAAAAAGAGTAATCCATACCAGAACGAGCCATCCCCACCAGGGTGGATGTATATAGGTCGGATGGGGATTTTTCGAAAAGTTCCAGTAATTTTTCGCGGGTCAACCCTTCCTTGCTTGCATCCTGCAAATTCTTGATGGCTTGTTGTACGATTTCTGCCTGGGCCTTGATCTCCTTGCCGACCTTCGTGTTTTCTACAAGGTATTTTTGTAGATCCGCCAAAGCTTTGGCGCTGCTTTGATCGCCCTGAGCCATGGTGACTTCATATAACCGCGAAAGGATGGTAAAGAAAGACTGATCGATCTGGCTTTCTTCCTGCTTGACGATATCAGGGCGGGTGGCTGGAGTGGCAGATACCAATCTTTGCAACAGACCCAGTTTCTTTTGCTGGTCATCCAACATTTCCTTGGTGATACCGTCAGTTTGCAGGATTGTCTCGATCAGAGTTTGGTAGGTCAGCATCGTTTTCGGTTGCAGAAGGTAAGCTTTTCTTTTTTCGTTAGGAAGATGGTTGACCACCTGGTTGATCAGGGGACCAATCAGTTTTTCCTGTTCATTCACTGGAAGTCCCATTTCTGCGGGGAAATAGGTGAGCAAAAGTTCCTTTTCAGGGTCGTGATAAACCACAGGTGTGGCAATTGGACCGGAATAACCGCAGTTTCGGCAGCGGATGGTATTGACGCTTCCACTGAGCAGTTTTTGCTTTGCCTGAGGATCGGTGGTCAGGTCAAAAACTTGTTCAAGTTCAACAACAACGGGTTGGTGGCATCTGGGACAGGTGGATTGAGTTCTAGCCATAGGGAATACTCTTTTTATTTAATAGAATAAACTACCCGGCGATTATACCATCCGAGTTTATTCAGGTTGTGGCGGATTTTCGATGGGTAACAGGGGAAGGGAGAAACAGATCCGGGTGCCCTTGCCTGAAGCAGAATCGCCATCTACCCAAATCCGACCCCCATGAGATTCCACGATCGATTTGGCAAGGTAAAGACCCAATCCAGCCCCCTTGGTATTTTTTGCTGCTGCATCGGCCCGGAAAAACCTGTCAAAGACGTAGGGGACGTCTTCAGGATTTATGCCGGGGCCTTCGTCTTTGACGCAGACGACGATGTTGTCGGGCAGAACCTGCCCGGAAATGTGAATATCTCCCTTGGGAGCATATTTGATGGAATTCGAAAAAAGGTTGGAAACGACTTGTTCCAGGCGATTTTCATCTGCAAGAATGACTGGAAAATCCGGGGGAAAGTCGACGATGATGGGGTGTTCCGGATCGTGCACCCGGAATTTCTCAGCTACCCGGCGGACCATTTCGGGCAAGTTGCAATCGGATTTTTTGATTGCCAGTCCGCCAGCTTGAAGCCGGGAAGCATCCAGCAGATTTTCTATGAGACTAGTCAACCGGTCAGCTTCTTCCTCAATAACCTTCAGACTTTCTCGGACAACGTGCTTGTCCCAACGAGCATCTTCACGGCGAAGGGTGCTGACATAACCTTTGATAAGTGCTACGGGTGTTTTCAGTTCATGACTGATGATGGAGATGAAAGTGCTTTTCAATTCATCAGCTTGCCTGAACCGGGTGATATCACGAACATCCACGATGATATTCAGCAAGTGCCCTTCCGAGGAAATGAGGGGCGCATAAGTAATGCTCACAGGGATGAATGAATGACGTTGATCCCGTTGGAGGTCACCTTCAACATAGAGGTTGGAATGGGGTGCCAGTGGCCATCCCCCCGCGACCGATTTTTCGAGCGTGGGCTGTTCGGGAGGTTTCACCCAGCGGATGACCTCTTCATGAAAATGGTCGAGAACATCCTCTTTTTTTCGACAAATAATGTTAAGGAACGCCGGATTCACCCTCTCAATACGCAGTGCCGGGTTGAGGATCAATATTCCATCTGCAGCGGTATCGAGCAAACCCGTTAATCGTTGGGTTTCCTGGGTAACCTGGGTATAGAGCAACGCATTTTGAACGGCAATGGCTGCCTGGTCGGCAAAACTGCTAAGCAGAGAACGATCATTGGCGGAGAACAACCCTTGATAACCACGGAAAATAAAGATCACTCCCACCACGAGTTGGCGGGTGACCAGGGGAATTCCAACGCCGGTGAACAAGCCCATCGAGGCTGTGGCAACAAGATTATTCAACCAACGGTTGATCTCGGGTAACTCGGTTTCTTCAGGATCTTTTTCAAGGGGGACTTTAGCCAGGAAAGGATTAATCAAATCCAGGTAGGGAGGAGGTAACCCCCGGGATACGCGAACGTGCCAGCCATTAACCCCGGTCCGCAAAGCAATCAGCCCTGCCTGGCCTCCAAGCATGTCGAGAGTAATATCCAAAATTCGCCCCAGGACCCGATTGAGGTCCAATTCCTGGGTGAGCGCCCGGGAAATTTCAAGTAAGAAATCCCGCTGACGAACTCTAGAATCAGGTAGCATTTGTGATGTTTACTTGGTAACCTGGATCTTCTCTTTGGCTATTTTGAGATCCGAATAGTATTCATCTTCGGCCTGGGTAATACATTTTTCAAAGATTTGCAGTCCCTGTTCAATTTGTTCCGCGGTGATGCACAGGGGTGGGGCAATGCGAATTACGCTTTTTCCACATCCCAGGGTGATCAAGCCTTGTTCGAAGCAAAGGTCTACCACCCGGTCGCGTAACTTATCCGCTGGTTCACGGGTTTCGAAATCTTTGACGAACTCGACGCCGATCATCAAACCCTTGCCGCGCACATCCCCGACAGAGGGATGCCGTTCGTTGATTCCACCCAGGATTTCCATCGCTTTTGCGCCAACCACGTTCGCATTTTCCATGAAACCATTCTCAACCAGGTCGAGGGTGGCAAGCGCTGCAGCGCAAGCTAATGGGTTGCCGCCGTAGGTATTCCCATGCGAACCTTTTGGCCAAGTGGCTACGCTCTTACGGGCGACCATGGCACCCAGAGGAACGCCTGAGGCAATTCCCTTGGCGGTGCAGAAGATGTCAGGTTCCACACCGAAATGTTCAATCGCCCACCATTTTCCCGAGCGACCAACCCCGGATTGCACCTCATCTGCGATCAGGAGAATCCCGTTTCGATCGCACAAAGCACGCAGAGCGGGGAAGAATCCCGCAGGAGGAATAACATATCCGCCTTCGCCCTGGATGGGTTCGACCATAATCCCAGCCACTTCATCTGAAGGGACGATATGACCGAAAATCTCTTCTTCGATATAGCGGACAACCGTCTGTCCGTAGTCTTCACCCGGTTTGCCAATCAATATAGGACGGTATGGATCAGGATAAGGTACATGGGTAACACCGTTCATTAAGGGATAAAACCCTCGATGATAGTGGGGTTTGCTAGCGGTAAAAGTCACAGCGCCCATGGTACGACCATGAAAACCACCAAGAAAACCAATGAATTGGCTTCTCTTGGTGTGGTAGCGGGCCAACTTGATGGCTGATTCCACGCTTTCGGTGCCGGAATTCGTCATAAAGCAGATTGCGTCCTCTTCAAAAGGTGCAATTTTGTTCAAATATTCTGCCAGTTCGATCCATTTTGGATGGTAAAAATCAGAGGAAATATGAATGAATTTTTCAGCTTGTTCCTGAATGGCTTTAACAACTTTGGGGTGGCTATGTCCTGTGGAATTTACTGCAATGCCCGCTGCAAAATCGAGAAAATGATTTCCGTCGACATCCCAAACCTCGGACCCTAACCCATGATCCATCACAAAAGGATATCCACGTGGGTACGATGGAGAAATTACAGCGCGATCACGTTCGATTAAGCTTTTGGCATTCGGCCCTGGCAA
>JBGQAS010000295.1:0-3343 GCA_041494435.1 Anaerolineaceae bacterium
CATTATGCAATCTGCCGATGAGCCTGTATCTTTGGAACGCCCGGTCGGTGATGAAGACAGCAGCCAGTTGGGCGATTTCATCGAAGACGATGAGGCCCTGGAACCGATGGATGCCGCCGCCCGGGAAATGCTGCGCGAGCAGGTGCAATCTGCGCTGGCAGCCCTTTCAGAGCGAGAACGCCAGGTGTTGGAACTCCGTTTCGGGTTGATCGATGGCAAGGACCACACCCTGGAAGAGGTCAGCCGGTATTTCAACGTCACCCGCGAACGCATCCGTCAGATCGAAGCCAAGGCTTTACGTAAACTACGCCATCCGACCCGCAGCCGGTTCCTCAAAGAATATTTGGGTTAGTTTGCGTCTGAAAAGTAAGCACAAAATGCCTGCCATTTCCGATAAGTCCGTTTCAGAAAAACTATTGATCAAACCTGGCAATCGCTCCCTGGTCCTGAATGCTCCCAAAGGGTATATCGACGAGTTGGGCGAACTGCCAGAAAAGGTAACTTTCCTAAAAGAACCAACCCCACCAATCGATGTGATCCAGGTTTTCGGATTGAATCAGAAAGAATTGGAAGACAACCTGAAAAAGGTGAAACCGCTCCTCACCCTCAAATCCATCCTTTGGCTGACCTTTCTGAAAGGGACTTCAAAAATCAAGACGGATATCAACCGGGATACCATCCGCACTTATGCTGAAACGCTCGACTTGATTGGTGTTTTCATCTTCTCCGTGAACGATGATTGGTCGGCTTTGCGGTTGAAAATGGTCTAAATCCACATTATTGCGAGGCTTGACAAATCCTGCTATAATACCTTCAACATCTAGGAGTATTTCAATACTATGAAAGCTGGTTACTCCGGTATCGATCCTGAGAACCTCCAATAAACCCCCGTCCTTTATGAAATAGCACGTCGTTTGCCAGCCTGCACAGCAGGCGAGGGTGGCAAGTATCTCATTTGATATCATCTTGTGAAACGGAATCTGATCCCATGAATATTCTCGAACTTGAAAACCTGCCGCTGATCGATCTAAGGCAAATGGCCAAGGATTTAAATGTGCCAGACGCCATGCGCATGAAAAAAGAAGCACTGATGCTGAAGATCGCCCAGGTCAATGCTGAAAAAGACGGTATAGATATGCGCGGTGGTGTATTGGAGATCATGCCGGAGGGTATCGGGTTCCTGCGTGCCAATTATGCAGTGGGACCGGATGATGTGTATGTATCCCAGGCTCAATTGCGCCGCTACGACCTGCGCAATGGAGACCTGGTCATGGGAGTCGTTCGTCCTCCCCGCGAATCCGAGCGCCATTACGGTCTGCTCAAAGTGGAAACAGTCAATGGGATCAACCCCGAAGAAGCTCGCAACCGCCCGAATTTTGAGAACCTGACCCCCATCTTCCCTGAAAAGAGATTTGACCTGGAAACCGATCCCCACATCCTGTCTGCCCGCTTGATCAACCTGATCGCACCCATCGGGCGTGGACAGCGCGGTATGATCGTTTCCCCACCCAAGGCAGGCAAAACGACCATCCTTAAGCAACTCGCAAATTCCATTTCCACGAAAAATCCCGAAGTCCATTTGATCATGGCACTGATCGGTGAGCGCCCCGAGGAAGTTACCGATATGGATCGTTCCGTGGAAGCCGAAGTGGTTGCGTCAACTTTCGATGAACCCGTTTCTTCACATGTCCGCACTGCCGAGATCACCCTCGAACGTGCCAAGCGTTTGACCGAGATCGGGCGGGATGTGGTGATTTTGATGGACTCACTCACCCGCCTGGCAAGGGCTTATAATCTGGTCGTGAACCCTTCAGGACGAACCCTATCCGGCGGTATGGACCCGAGCGCACTTTATCCTCCTAAGAAATTCTTCGGCGCTGCCCGCAATATCGAACAAGGCGGCTCGCTCACCATTATTGCTACCGCTTTGGTGGATACCGGCTCCCGCCTGGATGATGTGGTGTACGAGGAATTCAAAGGTACCGGCAATATGGAATTGCATCTCTCACGCAAGCTGCAGGAACGTCGCATCTTCCCGGCTATTGATATCGAACGTTCCTCCACGCGCCGTGAAGAAGTGCTGCTTGGACCGGACGTGCTCCAGCGGGTCTGGTTGATGCGCCGCATGTTCATTCAAATGATCAGTCCCCCACCGCAGGGTGCCGGCATGGATCCCGGTGTTGCTACGGAAGCCATTCTCACCCGCATGCAGAGGACGAAAAATAACCAAGAATTCCTGGAGACTCTCACGGAGGAAATGTGAGTTTAAAGATCTCATCGACGATGCATGCTCCGTCTTCAAGTAAAAAGCCTGCAGCGCCGAAGTTCCACCTTACTGGTAAACCTTTACTGGCAAATATAAGAAAAGCAACTGAACAAACCGTAAAGGGAATTCAGCATGTTTTTCACTTGCGTCCCGCGGGTGAGAAAGCAAAACCTGCAACGTTACCTATTCAGAAAAATGCAGTTGCTGAAAAAACCCAAACGGGTAAATCAACCCAGGCAAAAAAACAGACATCCAAAGAACAAGCTTCAACACCGAAACCGGCAAAGCAGTTGAATTGGCTCCCCAAAGCGATGTGGGGGGTATCAGCAGTGATGATCCTCATCGTGGCGTACCTGACCCTGCAGTTCTTCAGCCTTATCCCCAATGTATCTGCAGCAACCTCCCAGGTTGAAACCACCCAACAGGCACCCGTTTTGCCTGCCTATTCATCCACCCCGGTCATTTCGCTCGAGAGAGTCACCGACCCCAAGACCGTCATCCCCGACCGTTCCCTGGACTATATTCTGCGTTATTCGGTGCAACCGTTGGAAAGCATTGGAAGTATTGCCGCCAAGTTCAACCTGAAACGCGAGACCATTTTGTGGTCGAATGAAAAGGGACTTCGCACTGATCCAAACACGATCCCTGTAAACTTCATCTTGTACGTCCCACCCGTGGATGGTGTTTATTATGAATGGAAAGACGGCGATACCCTGGATGCTGTAGCGGCGAAATACGAAGTCGATCCAAGTGCCATTCTCACCTGGCCATCCAACCACCTGGATCTGACCGATCCCCAGATAGTTCCCGGGCAATACGTCATGATCCCCGGCGGGCAGGGCACCCCCATCGAGTGGGTAGTCAGCATACCCTATACATTACATTCCGGAGCCAACCGAAGCGTTGATGGCCAGTGCAATGTCACCGGGTACTACCCCTGGTCAGGTGGATTCATCTGGCCCACAACTTCACACCTGATTTCGGGCAACGATTTTTGGGGAGGTCATTTGGGGATAGATATCGGGGCGTACACAGGGGATGACGTTTGGGCAGCCAGCGCCGGAGTGGTCATTTGGG
>JBGQAS010000408.1:0-2396 GCA_041494435.1 Anaerolineaceae bacterium
AAACGATCCCAATCCCGAAAGAAATGGTCGCTCGTTTGCATAAGCGTTATATGGAAGATTACGGACAATAGTTTTTATATTATTTAATGAGGAGAAGAATATGAAGGACTTAAAACAATTTGAACTCTGGTTTGTAACTGGCAGTCAGCACCTGTACGGTGCGGAGACACTGGAAAAGGTTGCCGAACATTCCAGGCAGATTGCGAAAGTTCTCAATCAATCCGTTCATATCCCTGTCAAGGTAGTTTTTAAACTTGTGCTAACAACCCCCGAATCCATTCGAGAATTGTGCCTGGAAGCCAATTCGAACAAGAACTGCATTGGGTTGATCGTATGGATGCATACTTTTTCTCCAGCCAAGATGTGGATAGGGGGTCTGAGTCGATTAAAGAAACCCTTTGTTCATTTACATACCCAGTTCAATCGTGAAATACCATGGTCCAAGATAGACATGGACTTCATGAATCTCAACCAATCTGCCCATGGCGATCGAGAATTTGGTTTCATTGCCACCCGTATGGGCCTGGACCGCAAGGTTGTCGTTGGTTTCTGGCAGGATGATGACGTCCAGGCGAGCATCAGCGTGTGGGCACGTGCCGCCAGCGCATGGCACGATTCCCAAAGCGGAAAAGTCGCCCGGTTCGGCGACAACATGCGCGATGTGGCTGTTACTGAAGGGGATAAGGTTGAAGCTCAAATCCAACTCGGATACGATGTGTACGGTTTTGGAATCGGGGATCTGGTCAAAGTCGTTGACCAGGTTTCTGACAAGGATGTCGACCACTTGATCGTTGAATACCTGGAATCATACGAAGTTGCGCCTAGTTTGCTTCCAGATGGCAAAAAGCACCAATCCCTCCGAGATGAAGCCCGTGTCGAGTTGGGGATACGGTATTTTCTGGAGTCCAGCAATTTCAATGCTTTCACCACCACCTTTGAAGATTTGCACGGGCTGAAACAATTGCCAGGTTTAGCTGTTCAGCGCCTGATGGCGGATGGGTACGGTTTTGGCGCAGAAGGCGACTGGAAAACCGCAGCACTCGTACGCGCCATGAAAGTCATGGGTGTGGGTTTAAAAAATGGAACCAGTTTCATGGAAGATTACACTTATCATTTCAGTCCATCGGGCGATCTGGTTTTGGGTGCGCATATGCTGGAAATCTGTCCATCGATTGCTGCGCACAAGCCCAAACTGGAAATCCTGCCGCTTTCGATCGGGGGGAAGGCTGATCCCGTCCGCTTGATCTTCAACTCCAAAACCGGGCCGGCTGTCGCAGCTTCGCTTGTCGAAATCGGACAGCGGTTTCGATTAATCGTAAATGAAGTGGATGTTGTACCGAGTGAATCCCCATTGCCCAAATTGCCTGTAGCACGTGTTCTTTGGAAACCGAGACCTAATCTCAGGACAGCGGCGGAAGCCTGGATATTGGCAGGGGGTGCGCATCATACCAGTTTCAGCTTTGATGTCACATCAGAACATTTGCAGGATTTTGCAGAGATGGCCGGGATTGAAATGTTACTGATAGATGAGCATACCAAAGTGCCCGAATTCAAAAAGGAACTGCGTTGGAATGATTCGTATTATTCTTCGAAGAAGAATTGACAATCAACAAATTGGATTCTTCAAAACGATTAAAAACTTGTTTCTCAGAAAAAGTGTCCGCAAATGAATTCTGATCAAAGGAAACAACCTCTTCGTGTCGCAATCATCGGTACAGCTGCGCGTTCAAATTATATGTACGGACCGATACTGAAAGCCCTCCCTGGCGAAGTAACCCTCGTTTCAGTTTGGGGGAGAACCAGCACATCAGCAAAAAAACTTGGAGAAAGCCTGGGAGTTCCCTGGTTTACGGATCTTGAAAAATTAACCAAAGAAACAAGTCCTCAAATTGGAATCGTCTGCGTGGCATATTCTGCAAATGGCGAAGTGGGATTGATGGCGGTGGAACATGGATTGCATGTTCTGTTGGAGACACCCATTGCTCACAAGTTGAGTGAGGCAGATGCCATTATCCGGGAGGCGCATCAGCGAGGGCTCAAGGTTGAGGTTGCAGAACAATTTCACCGGAGACCTTTGGAACAATTGAAACTCAAGCTGATCAAGTCCGGCTTATTTGGCCGGGTATATACCGCTTTCAATGATTTTGCCGGGCACGGCTATCATGGGGTGAGTGTCTTGAGGAGTTACCTGGGATTTGACGCCAAGCCGATCCGGGTCGTTGGCGCCGTGCAGCATAATCAGCTTACACCTCATTGGTCCACTTTGGAAAACAAATTTGGTCCGCGGAATGAAACGCAAGAACACGGGATCATCACCTTCGAGGAAGGGCAGTTGGGGATTTTCCACTGGACAGATGTGGGTTACGATTCAGCCCTGCGCTGGTGGCGTAGCAGCC
>JBGQAS010000448.1:0-2144 GCA_041494435.1 Anaerolineaceae bacterium
CTTGGCCGATGGAGTTGACCCAGATGACATTTCCATCCGGGTGAACCAGTCTTTGTTCGATGCTGAATGCTCCCTTCTCATCGATGGCTTGATGTAGCGCTTGTGAAAAAGTGTCGCGGTCATCCGGATGGATGCGCTCCAACAGGGTCTCGAGGCTTGGTTCTACAGCGTATGGATCAAAACCACATATATGGAAGAACTCTTCCGACCATATGCATTTCCTGGTGGCAATATCCATTTCCCAACTGCCCAGATGGGAAACTCGTTCCGCATTCTGCAGGCGCCGATCACTCTCCCGCAAAATATCTTCAACCTGCTTGCGGCTGATCGCCACTGCTACCTGGGAAGAGACAAATTCAAGGATGTATTGCTCGCGTTCTCCATATGCCTTTGGATCGGTATAGTCCTGGACGACCATGGCTCCGATGGTTTTCCCCTCGATGATCAGGGGCACACCCAGCCAGATGGCGGAAGGCACGCCCAGAAGTTTCACAGCACCCTTGCGTTCCAACTCATCATGGATCGCCTGGGTGCACAGCAGGGATTTGCCGGTCCTCAAGACATAGGCAGTCAGACCTTTTCCGGGTTCAAGCTCACCCAGGTAGGGTTCATCCCTGGCATCCTTGAAATAGGGAAATGTCAGCTTGTTGCGTTTTTCGTCATAAAGCACGATAAAGAAGTTCTCGGCTGGCATCACCGATGAGATGATCTGATGGATTTTTGGGTACAGGTCGATCAGACTTTGGGTGGTCTCCGCTGCCATCACGATTTGATACCCTGCATCCTGGACATCCTGCAATTGTTTTTGCTCGGTGATATCTCGGAAATTACACTGAATGATAGTTTTGTCGCCTACCCGGTAAGTTGTGCTGGAAAATTGGACATGGATCAGTTGTCCATTTTTTGTTTTAAGGGGGAGATCCTCAATATGGGTTTGTTTTCTCTCTTGGATTTCCCGGAAGTTAACCGGACTCTTTCCTAATTCTTTAAACGATCCGATACCCCGGGGTTTATGTCCTACAAATTCTGTGCACGAGTAGCCCAGCATTTCGACCAGGAATGGGTTGACATCGGTTATCTTCCCCGTTATGCCATCAAGAAGGAGGATTCCATCCTGGGAATTATCAAAAAGCCGTCGGAAACGAGTGTCTGCTGTAGATTCAGATGTTGATTTTAGGAGGATGGGACTTTTCTTTTTAGTCATAGATAATGCTTTACCTGAATTTCAGCCTTGAAATGATTCTCCCCTTTTCCCAAGAATATCATTCTATTGACTAAAGAAGAAAAGTTGTGTTTAGGCGTAATTCCGCTTTGAACTCAGATATTTCAATAAGATGAGAAGAAAACCAGAAAGATTAAATTCAGCTTAATTATTATATCCAAAAAAACATTATGCCCCACCTTTCAATCCCCTTACAAGGTGGTTAAGTACTGGTGACTCAGATCCAAGCTCCCACCGGGGAAATCCTCCCCCGCCGTTCTTTGGCGTCCTGAATTCGCCTATTTTCTCCCCTAAATACTCCGTAGGATATTTCGCGCACTTCGAACGTTTTTGGTGAGTCCTGGAGCGAAGCTCCGTTAGGGCGCGCACCGTTCTTGGGTGGCTGGGGAGATGGCATAGCCAGAGGGGGCAGGTATATAATTTAGATACCGTTTTCTCTCAGGGGAGGAACTCACCTTCATGCCCGCGCCCGATTCCATCAAAAGGCTCGTCGATTACTTCGACCAGAATCGATCATCTTTCCTATCCCCCCACTACAAGGAAGCCCAGCTTCGCCAGGACTTCCTTAATCCCTTTTTTATTGCCCTGGGTTGGGATCTATTCAACGAAAACCACTACGCCGAAACCTACCGCGACGTGGTCATTGAATCTTCCGTCGAGGTCGAAGGTGCTGCCAAAGCCCCCGATTACTCCTTCCGCGTCGGCGGCAACCGCAAATTCTTCGTCGAAGCCAAGAAGCCTTCAGTAAATATCGAATTCGATATCCACCCCGCCTTCCAGGTTCGCCGTTACGCCTGGTCTGCCAAGCTGCCCCTCTCCATTCTCACCGATTTCGAAGAGTTCGCAGTTTATGATTGCCGCACCCGCCCCGATAAATCTGACAAAGCTGCCACCGGCAGGGTGAACCTCCTCAACTACAAAG
>JBGQAS010000261.1:0-3824 GCA_041494435.1 Anaerolineaceae bacterium
TAGGAACCTTAAGGAAGCCATTAAGTCCACCCGGAGTAAACTTCACCAGATAGCAACTTCATTTATTACCTCTCCCTTGGAATTCGAAGAGTGGACAGATGAACTCAAAGGGTTGAGCCAGGATGTAACCAATCCCAAATTGCAAGCTTTCTGCTTAAAGTTAATGAGATGTCACTCATCCACGGATGAAAGACTTCCTATTTTGAGCGAGTTTTATTCCACCATATTCAAGGGCATCACCCCCATTGAATCCATCCTGGACCTGGCTAGTGGACTGAACCCCCTTGCCATTCCGTGGATGCCCATCTCGCGTGATTGCACCTATTTCGCCTTCGACATTTTGCCAGATATGGTGACTTTTATTAACAAATTCTTCGCCCACATCGGGCAAAAGGGCAAAGCCTTCACCCTTGACCTTGCCACCGAAATCCCGAAGAAAACCTCCCGGGTCGCCTTGCTTCTAAAAACCCTCCCCACCCTGGATCAAATCGACAAGCATGCCCCTTCAATTCTCCTGGATCAGATCAAAGCCAGGCATCTTGTCGTGTCCTACCCGGTACACAGCCTGGGAGGAAAATCCAAGGGGATGGTTGAAAATTACACCGCCCAATTCGAAACGCTCACTGCGAATTGGAAAGGTACGATTAAGCCTTTTGTATTTACAACTGAACTGGCATTCCTGTTGACCCGCAAGGATCAATGATGTCCCTTACCCCTCTTCCGGCCTGGGTGGAGACCATCCTAAAAACAAGAAAATATAGGGAACTTGATATCCCTGAAGAGACAATCCGGGACCTCCTGGCCCAACCTGAAGCTCAGAAACTCAGCCAGCACGAGAAGCCAAAATGGCTCAAACGAAAATTGCACAACATCGTTGCCGACTACCTTGGTGAACCGGATTACGTTTCAGCAACCAAGGAAATGGATGAGGTTTTTTCGGCGAAAAATGAAAACAAAGAGAAAGAATTCTGCAGAAAGATCCTGAACGCCCATGCTTCAACCCGAGAGCGGATGGATCACCTGGAGGACTTTTATCAAGGTATTTTCAAAGTCACCGGCAAACCACAATCCATTTCAGACCTTGCTTGCGGGTTGAACCCCTTTGCTTTTCCCTGGATGGGATTGAATACATCCATCCAATATTACGCCTATGATCTCAACTCCCCGCGGATCGATTTCATCAATCATTTTTTCAGCTGCATTCTCCTGGCTCCATTGGCAGAACACCGCGACATCCTTGTTAATCCACCCACCGAAAAGTCTGATGTGACCTTTCTGTTCAAAGAAGCTCACCGCCTGGATCAGCGCCAGAAGGGGTGTAACAAAATCCTCTGGCAGAAAATAAATTCGCCCTGGTTGGTCGTATCCCTGCCCTCAGAAAGCTTGAGCGGAAAACATGACCTGATCGAAAAGCATCGGAAATTGGTTCGGGATTCGATTGGCGAGTCAAATTGGCCTATCACCGAATTACATTTCGGGACCGAACTGGTATTTTGTATTGACAAATCTTCTTCAAAAGTGTAGATCACCGGATGACGCGTAAAAAAGGTACCTCATCAAAATCTCATCCTTCTGCTTTCGCGGAATCCCTGGAAAGGTTGAAACCCCTCGTTCCATCTGAACACCTTCCTGAGTTGCTGGCAGAGTTGAAAAAGCCTCTCCCATCTGCGATAAGGGTCAACTTACTGAAATCCTCCCTGGTTGATATTGCGAAATTATCCAGACGTTATGCTTGGCTCTTAACCCCAATCCCCTTTTGCAAAACCGGGTTTGTGGTTCAAAAGGCTTCCTCCTCTATCAGCCAAACGATCGAGCACAAGATGGGGAACTATTACATCCAGGATGCGGCTTCCATGCTGCCCGTGGAACTGTTTGATTTCTCCTCAAACCCTCACCCTATCATCCTGGATATGGCTGCTTCTCCAGGTGGAAAAACCACTCACCTCATAAGCAATTCAAGGGATCAAGGACTGGTAATTGCCAACGACCCAAACCAAGGGCGCATCCCGGCTCTGCATTCCGTGCTTCAAAACTGGAGCGCAGCCAATATCGCCATCACCCAGTTCCCTGGCGAAAAGTTTGGTTCCTGGTTCCCCGATACTTTCGATATGGTCTTGCTCGATGCTCCCTGCAGTATGGAAGGATTACGCGCCACAGACGCCCATCCGCTCCGATCGATCTCGACCAACGAAAGATCCAGACTATCTCAACGCCAATTCTCCTTGCTGGAGAGCGCAATCCTTTGTGCAAAAGTGGGAGGCCAGATCGTGTATTCCACTTGTACACTGGCGCCTGAAGAGGATGAGATGGTTCTCGACCGCCTGCTTGAAAAATACCCTGAATGTATCCAGATAGAGAGAATTCCCGCTTCACTTCACGTGAACGCGCCGGGGCTTTCTCAATATCAAGCAATTACTTTCAATTCTCAAGTCCCGAAGGCCATTCGACTCTGGCCATACATGTTCGGCACGGCTGGATTCTTCGCTGCCCGGTTGACAAAAAACCGAGGCATTCCTTCTACAATTTCCGTTCCCCCTGTTGCAGATTTGGAAAAATCAGGCTATTCCAAATTTGATGCAAAAGCTTCCCATGCTTTTTCAGATTATTTGAAAAATATTTATGGTTTTGATTTCCAAGATTGGCTGGATTCTCAGGAGCTGCACCTTGCTCAAAAGGGAAATAAGGTTTTCGCGATCCCATCCCTGTATCAAGATATCGGCATCAACCTGCCCTTTCAAACCCTGGGGATGGTCATCGCAGAAGAAAATCCGGATGGCTGGCAGATCAGTCATGAGTTTTGCTCGCGTTTCGGCAAGGAATTCACTTCAGGGAAAATAATCTTGCCAGAAGAAAAGGTTGCTTCCTGGCTGTGCGGTGTAGACCAGCTTGGACTCATCCTCCCCAAAGAGGTTAACCCGATCGTCGCCGTTTTCGATGCAGATGGACGCAACCTCGGTCGGGGTAAAATCCTTTCCGACCGCTTAAAAAACCTTCTCCCCCGTCGCCTGATCTAACTACTTTTCGCAGTAATTAATAATCAAAGCACTGGCAACCAGTGAAGCGGTTTCCATACGCAGGGTCCGCCGCCCCAGCGAAATGGATTTCCAACCCATAGCAATGGCTTGCTGCTGTTCCTCTTCGGTAAATCCCCCCTCGGGTCCGACCAATACACCAATCTTTTGAAATTCCTTATTGTGCAGGATTTCTTTAAGCCCTTTGTCTTTTTCTTGCTCCCAGGCAATTAATCCCAAATCAAGTTGTTTACACAATTCCAATCCCTTGGAAAAGCTCATGGGTTTTTCCAATTCAGGAATGATCCCCCTACCCGATTGCTCTGCCGCTTCCTTCAGGATCGTCTTCCACCGTTCCATCTTCGATTCCACTGATCCTGTTTCCCTCACCAGGCTGCGCTCAGTGACCAGTGGAATGAATCGGCTGACCCCAATTTCGGTGCCCTTTTGTAGGATCCATTCCACTTTTTCGCGTTGGGCCAAGGCGAACAGTAAAGTCAAGTGAACGGAGGGTTCCCCCTCATTTTTCTTTTTACTGAGGATTTTTCCATTAAGATCTTGCTGACCGCTTTCAATCTCGACCAGGAATTCGTTACCCAGGTTATCCAGTGCAATCACTTTTTCACCTGCCCTGATCCGCAGAACGTTTTTCATTTGGCGGGCGACGTCTTCGCGAAAAATGATCTTGTCGTTATCAATCCATTCGGGTGGAATAAAAAATCGGTGCATATACTCCCTCGGTCAAAAGTTAAAAATGATTATACTTACAAAGAAATGAGCCAAATGGATAAAAGTATTTCTTCCCCAGTAAAA
>JBGQAS010000278.1:0-3598 GCA_041494435.1 Anaerolineaceae bacterium
ACATGATGTAGATTTTACAGCCAATCGGTTACCTCCTCCCTTTACCCGTACATTTCCGATTGGTTTGGATGTAGAGGTTTGCACTTTTTCAGCACTTGAAAAAGCCTGGCATGAAGCATCCAGTCAACACGAACGCGAACACGTAATGCCTTACCTGTACGAGAAACAAGGACGATTCAAGGTTTGGCAGGTTAATAATCCGGTGGATTACGGGAAACTCCGTTGGACAGTGGACACACCAGCGGATCTGGAAGTGATCCGCAAGGTATTTGCTCATTTTTCAGGTAGGATTGATTTCAACTGGCAGGATGTTTTGGCCCTGAATGAAAATTCTCCCGAAATTTTTAAGACCAACGTGGGTATCGTCCAGAAAACCCTCTTTGATCACTAAACAAGGATAGAAGATGACCGAACCTACAAAAACACGACCCTGTCCCTTGTGCGGAGCACGTCATTTCCGTCCTTTTCATTTGCTTCGAGATGGTACTCTCGAAATTGATTATGTCATCTGCAATCAGTGCGGATTTGTTTTTCAATCTCATCCTTTTTCTTCAAAGGAACAAAGCGAGTATTACTCCCATCAGTATCGAAAAGGCGATATAAAAAACGGAACTCCCGCAGACAGGGTGCTATCTACGGAACAAGTCCGCGCAAGATTGGTGGGCAATTTTCTGGAACGCCATGCCATCCCAAATGTGAAGTCTGCCCTGGATATCGGCAGTTCAACCGGTTCTTTACTCAAGCAAATGCAGACCCAATTGAAATCCAAGGTGGTTGGAGTAGAACCAGGCGAAACTTATCGAAAATTCGCTCAGAAGAGCAATTTGGAAATCTATCCGAGCATGGAAATCATGGAAAGAAAGATTGATACAAAATTCGATCTCATCACAATGATGCATGTCCTGGAACATTTGGATAACCCACTCGAATTCTTGAAAACCCTTAGATCAAAATGGTTGACTTCCAATGGGAGTTTGCTGGTAGAAGTACCAAATACCTATTCACATGATTCATTCGAATTTGCCCACAATTCCGCGTTCACACCGCATACTTTGCGTGAAATGTTGAAGTTGGCAGGATACAAGGTTGTAGTGTTCGAGAAGCATGGTAGACCCCGCTCCAAAGTATTTCCGCTTTATATGACTATGCTTGTTCATCCTCGTGGTGAGAAGAAAGCAAAAAGTTCAGTTCGTCCAGAGCACTTTGTAGTTGCTAAAAGGAATATCGGAATGGCTTGGAGACGGTTAATACAAAAGCTGGTGCCCACTCTCGCCTGGCAGACACCTGACACAACGGATTAACCATGCCCGAACCTCTTCTTACCCTATTCAGTACTCCCAAGCCGTTTACCGATCCGCATATTGCGATGATCCAGAAAAATGCGATTCAATCCTGGAAGCAATTGGGTGAGGAAGTTGAGATAGTTCTTGTCGGTGAAGAAATGGGAGTAAAGGAAATTGCGCGGGAACTGAAGGTGCGCTTTATTCCTGAAGTCCGACGCAATGAGCAGGGGACTCCACTTGTTAGTTCCATTTTTGAGCAAGCCAGATTGGTGAATTCAAGCCCTTTACTTGGATTCATAAACTCAGATATCATCATTTTTCCCGAGATTTTAGACTCCTGTAAGAAAGCCGTGGAACAAGTAGACAAGTTTGTCCTGGCGGGGCAACGCTGGGATCTTAAGGTTGAGCACGCCCTTAAATTCAGGAACGGGTGGGAAAAAGAGTTAAAAGTGGATATTGCAAATCGAGGCAGGCGTCATTCACCTGCAGGGAGTGATTATTTTATTTTTCCAAGAGCATGTTTTGCTAATATACCTGATTTTGCCATTGGTCGCGCTGGATGGGATAACTGGATGATATATAAAGCAAGGTGGGAACATTGGAAAATGATCGATTCAAGTGAAGAGATTAACATAATCCATCAGGACCATGATTACAGGCATCTACCTAAAGGCATTGTACATCACAGGCAGCCTGAAACTCTTGAGACTGTGCGATTGATGGGGGGAAGATTTGCAGTGTATACTCTTGCCGACTCCAATTATTATTGGAAAAACCATCAAATATTACCTTTGCCTATGAACAGAGAGAGATTTAGAAGAGAATTTACCATTTTTCCAGTGGTTAATTTACATTCACCTTTTTTAGGAAAAATTTCCTACTTTCTCTTTAGTTTTCAAAAAGCGTCCACCGATCTGAAGAAAGACAAAAGGATCAAGGTAGAGAGCCGATGAGAAAAGGTCAAAATCCAGTTAAGCAAACGAACACGGTTGCCAAGCCTGAACGCATAACCATTGCTGTTCTCAACCATATTCCCTTTCTCGAAGGTTTCTATTCTGAGATGGATAAGGTGCTTGCTTTGAGCCTTATCTCACTGAGGGAACATGCTGGGCTTCCCTTTGATCTGATGGTCCTGGATAACGGGTCGTGTGCTGAAATTAGGCAATATTTGGTCCATGAATTTGAAAATGGCAAGATCCAGAATTTAATTCTTTCGGATCGGAATTTAGGCAAAGGGGGAGCATGGAACATCATGCTTCAGGCTGCTCCCGGTGAAATTATTGCTTATGCGGATAATGATGTCTTATATTCTCCTGGTTGGTTGAGTGAGAGCGTGAAGGTTTTAGAAGCGTTCCCGCAGGTGGGGATGGTTACCTCGAGACCGTTTCATACCTTACCCGAATTATATAAAAGCGTTGTAAGGTGGGCTGGAAAAACCAAAGGAGCAAAAATCGAACGAGGTCAATTTATTGAACCTGATTGGATCAGAGAATTTTTGTTAAGCATTGGAAGGACCGAAGAAGAAATCCAGCGGGATTTGAAACAAGAAGATATTAGAGTCACTTTTCATGGCGTCGCGGCATATGCAGGTGCATCTCATTGGCAATTCTTAGGCTGGAAAAAAGTTTTGCAAGAATTCCTTCCAATGGATCTTTCCAAGCCCTTGGGTCAAGTTTTAAAACTGGATCAAGAAATGGACAAGCGGGGATATTTACGTTTGATGACGACACAGCCTTTTACGATGAATTTAAGCAACACGTTGGATGTGCCAAAATTAAAAAATAATAAGGATTTACTAAAAACCAGATCAAAGAGGCAAAGATCGTTCTTTGAAGTTCCGGTCATTCGAAAAGTAATGATGAAGATTTACAATAAAATATTCAAAATCTATTACAAATAAAGAACTGATTGATGAAGTAAATGAGGAACAGGTACAAATGAAAATATTATATGCTTCATGCAGGGTGGATCCTTTGGATCGCGACGCAGCTAGCGGCGAGGATTTTAATATTTACGAATATTTTTCAAAGAGTGGGATTGATCTGAAAATTGTCGGACCTTTTCAAGATAGCCCCTCCCTTCTCGAGAAGATATACCGCAAAGGACATCGATTATTTTCTCGAAAGAACCCGGCGAAATTCTCCATTGCCTACTTGCGTTCCGCAGCCAGGGCGGTAGAGAAATCTGCAAAAGAATTCCAACCTGATGCAATCTTTACCCATAACCTTGTCCCATTGGTCTATCTTAATACCAATGTGCCAATTATTTATAATTCCGATGCATTTATGGTGAACACCTATATCCAATGGCCAACA
>JBGQAS010000216.1:0-4349 GCA_041494435.1 Anaerolineaceae bacterium
CTGCACGATGTGGAAGGCAGCACTCCCGGAAAAAAGGAACGCGCCAGCCACCACGAGCAATCTGCGGATTTTGCTGCAACAGTCTTACGCAAAGAGGGTTGGCTGGAGGAACGCATCAAGGCGGTACAACACTGCATCCGCGCCCACCGTTATCGTGATATGGGTGAAGCTCCCCTATCCCTGGAAGCCAAATGCCTGTTCGATGCCGACAAACTGGATGTGCTCGGCGCCATTGGGGTCGCCCGTACCATTGCTTATGCGGTTATGGCAGGCACACCTCATTATGAGGAGCCTTCGGAACAGTTCATCAAGACAGGCAAGGAAATTCCTGGCGAACTGCACTCTGCCTATCACGAATATTTATTTAAATTAATTAAAGTAAAGGACAGGCTCTTTACCAAGACCGCCATGAAGATAGCCATTCAACGCCATCAATTTTTGGTACAATATTTTGAGCAGTTGAAAGGGGAAATGCGCGGCGAAAAGTAGATAGAAAGTAAGGGGATGAACAAGAAAGTTTTTATCTCAATCGTAGTTACATTTGCTATCATATTTTTTGTTTTGATGTTCTTCTTCATTTCTAATCATGAAGCGGATATTGTACCGATTGAATCTCACGCGAATCCAACAAGCACTAACCAAACGACTACCCCCACAATCATCCCACCAGAACTGAAAACCCAGTGGGCATACTATAGGCAAACCCAACAAGCAGAAGCAATTGCAGCTTCAGCAACTTGGCGAACGATTAAATCCCAAACTAATGAATTCAAGTCAACAATTCCTTCTTCGACACCTACACCTTTGACAAATGTGGAAAAAACTCAAACAGCTGCGGTTATGTTGCTTACTTACGATCCTCAACAAGATTATCCCCATCCTGGACTCCTCAATGCGGAAGCTATTCTCTCAGGGAAGCTTGTTGGCAAATTGGCTGGGAATGGAATCCTAATTGAAGGCGAAGATACTCCTTTTTATATCCATACTTATAACGGCAAGCATCAAAATTTTTACGAGTTGAATTTTGAATACTGGTATGAAGAACGATATGATTTTTATATTTCCGTTTGGTCTGGTGTTTCTAGAATAGAACCAGGGAGGGGAGTGGTTTGGGTTGATTTTTCACCGCATTTTGATCCGTATAGTCAATTCTTTATTGTCGAAACCGAGGATCTGACAGGGTCTCTTAAGATCATCGGAGCACAAGGGGAACGCCTTATCTTGCAATCTCCAAACAGAGGGATTTTATATTTCGATGTTCCTTCAGGTAAATTTGTCAACGGTATGAAGGTGACTCTTCCAACTGCGACTCAAGTACCGACTCCGACTTATTCACTTCCAACTCCAATCTGGCAAGATGATGCGCCTGACGAACCGTGGATGGTAAATAATCAATATTCTCAAACGGATGTGGATTTACATTATTTCATCAATTCACCAAAGGATAACGATTGGTTCTTGTTTTGGATTTTGGTTCCCGGACAGATTACAGTTTCATTGTCCAATTATCCTGGTAATTGCGGGATTAGGCTTGTAAAACTAGAGTATTCAGGGAACGATTTAATGATGTTGCAAGACAGAAAATGATAGGGACGATAATGGGGGAGATGTATTCCAAAGGTTCTGGAAACATCCAACTAATTATCCCCGATGCTCAACCCTTGAATTATTTGGTACGCGTATGGTGCCAGGATGGTTCTTATAGCTTGGATCATCCATATACTCTTCGAATTAATATTCCTACACCTCTAAAAGTGACCCCAATCCTGGAATGTATCACGATGATTTCCGATGGTAGTTACACAGCTCATTTTGGTTATGACAACTCAAATCAATATCCTGTAATTGTTGATGCCGGTACAAGCAACAGTTTTTCTCCCTATCCAATTTTTCGTACAGGTCAACCAGAGGTATTTGCCCCAGGTAGAGTATTTGACTTTTTTTCTGTCCTTTTTGATGGCTCTGATTTGACTTGGACTTTGGATAGTGCTTCTGTTGTGGCGAATCGTAATTCTCCTCGATGCCCATAATGAGTTCCTTTACTACAGGTCAATAAAAAAAGAGAGCACCTCGAATTTGAGATGCTCGCTTTTTTTATTTGTAGAATAACTAAATACTTGTTGTGTCTGCGGTTATGACTTTTGGTTCTGAAGGTTTGCGATATTTCTTGATGCTGGCAGTATAAATCGTGCTCAATACAAAGATCCCGGCAGCAATCGCCAATGTAATCTTGGCGCCCACCGAACCATACAAAATTCCGCCTAGGATTGGGCCGATGATCCGGCCGATGGAGGTGTACAGGTTATAGGCGGATTGGCTGAGCCCTTGTTCCGTGGCAGGGGCATGCTTCGTTACAAGGGTGATGTTGGCAGGGCGGATCTGTGCTGTGGTCAGCGAAAGGATCAAGTTGACGATCAACAGAAACCAGAAACCAGTCAGGAATGGGAGGACCACGTAAAAGATTACCGCAGCGACCATCCCTATAATGATGCTGGTAAGTTCGCCAAATTTCTTCACAAATTTTTCAACGAACAAAACCATGGCAATCATGATGGCAAAAGTACCGGCAGAGAAGATGATCCCGGACTGGCTGGTCGAGAGTCCCACATCTTTGATGTGCAGTGGCAGGGTGGTCTCAAAGAACCCTGTAGGCAAGGCGATGGCGAAAGCGATGACCAGCGCGGGTCCCACCATCATTTTCAGGTAACCAAACTGGCGCGCCCAAGAAGATCCCACAATACCGAGCACCGTCTTGCCATCGGCATTGGTTTTGTCTCGCATTTCCTTGCTCAGGGACTCCTTCACAAAGAAGAAGCACAACACCAGCGCCAAAAGCGAGATTCCAGCCATGATGAAAAATGGCAATTTGATGTTGCCGCTTGCCAGAAACCCTCCCACCAGTGGAGGCAGAAAGGCGCCAAACATTTGGGCAGCCTGCAGGCGGGTGATATATCCGGCTCTCTCATCTTCGGTGGTCACGTCCGCCACGTAAGCGGTCGCGGCTGCCATGGCTCCCGCGGAGAAAATCCCGCCGATCAATGCGCCAATGTACAAATAGGTCATCGATGTAGCTAGGGCGAACAGTCCAAACCAGACGACCATCCCAGCCATCCCCAGCAGGATTACCGGGCGCCGTCCCCACCGGTCGGTAAGCGCGCCCATGATCGGGGAAAACAGGACGGTGGTTAACGGTGCCAGGGCGATGACCAGCCCGAATTGGGACGCATCACCCCCAAGTTTGGCGATCAAAAATGGCAGCAACGGGGAAAACAAGGTGTAGCCTGCCACCACGGCAAAGGCTACCAGGTACAAAAACCAGATGCTCTTCTTATTGCCCATTTCACGCTCCTATGGATCGAATGGACCCTTCCCGTCTTAGGGGAAGAGTTTTTGCATCTTGGCAGCTAGTTTCATGTCCCCTTTGACCACCAGACGTTTGGTTAGGAAAGCTTTCATCCCATCCAGCTTGCCTTCACCCATCAACTTGTAATCTGCGCCGGTCGAGGTGAATGCCAGGGTGGGATTCTCATGAGTGCCTTCCTTGACTTTACAGGTCTTGTCTTTGATTACCACGTACAATTCCATCGCATCTTCACCGGTGAAATGGTACTGGATGACAGCGTCCAACCCCTCCGCTTCGGCCGGGACGAAGGATTTTTCCATCCCGAAGATCATGTCCTTTACGGATTCTTCAGCCATTCTTGCTCCTTGATCAAACTACATCTGCGAATTGCCTGAGCAATTTGATAGCACCCTCAGGCAGCAACTTGGGTTCCATGTGGGTGCTTTTGATTGTGAAAACGATCTTGAGGACGTGCTCGACCAACAGGGTTTTTTCCATTGCAAGCTGCAGGTTTTTGCCCACAGTCAGCATGCCGTGATTACAGAGGAACCCGCCCGAGACCTTCGTATTCCCGATGGCTGTGAAAACCGCATTGGCCAGGTCTTTGGATCCCGCCATAAAGAAGGGGATCTTGGGATAACCCATGATCAAAACAGCATCCAGATCGATGGGGGGAATCTCCATATCGAGGATGCCGAAAGCAGTCGATAAGGGGGCGTGGGTGTGCACTACTGCGTTGATATCCTTGCGTAGACGCATCAACCCGGCGTGATAAACGGATTCCACCGAAGGTTTGCCTTCGCCCTCGATTTTTTTACCGTCAAAATCCACCAGGACCATGCTGTCGGCAGTCAGTGTTTTCTTGTTGATCTGGCTGGGGGTGATCCAAACGGCATTTTCCCGTTCCACACTCCGGATGCTTAAATTACCGCCCTTATCGGTTACACAGTCTGACCGGTAAAGGTCGAGGGTAACTTGAGCCAGTTGTTCTTTTAATTCCTGATCA
>JBGQAS010000350.1:0-2836 GCA_041494435.1 Anaerolineaceae bacterium
AGCGGAATTGCTGGATGGGCTGGATGGCGTAGGTCTGTAGGGCATCCTTCCAGCCACCCATATTGGACGTAGTCCAATCGCCGTAGATGCGGCGGATGGTGACCAGCCCATACTTGCTCACCTCAGCCAATATTTTATCGATAAGGGATGGCTGAGCGTTATCGCCATCGATCATGATCGCGACACGCCTGTTGCCAATGGTCCCGGAATTACTGCTCATAAGATTATCCTTCCCTAATAAAATGCGGCATCTCCATGGGAATTTCGAGGGATAGTTCCACGATACCGCCAAATACACCCTTTTGAAACCAAGGTGATTGGAAAATCAATTTCTTCTTGCCCTTTTTCTCGATGGTGTAAACGTTTTTCTGGTGAGTTATTAGCATTTCGGTGAATTTCGAACGGGATGGTTCAGGATGACAATCGAGGGCATTTTTCCCAACCAGAGAGATGCCGCCATCATCCTTGAATATTTCCTCTGCTTTATGATTCATACTTAAGATGATGCCATTCTCATCACAAACCGTGACCGCACCGGGAAAATCATCGATCCAGGAATTATCGAGATTATTCATTTACCCTCTTTCAACCTAATTGTAATCAATTATTTTGATTCCGAGATGATCTTTAGGAACATCTTCACGACTTTGGGATCCAGATCTTCACCGGCTCGACTTTTAATGTAGGCAAGTGTTTTCTCCCTTGTCCAGGCGGGTCGGTAAGGACGATCGGAAAGCAAAGCATCCCAAATATCCACCACGGAGAATATCCTGGCTGCGAGCGGAATTTCTTCCCCTTTCAAACCACGGGGATAGCCCGAACCATCCCAATGTTCATGATGGCAATAAGGGATATCCAGCGCAGGTTTTAAATAATCCACGGACACCAGCATGTTATAGGCATTCAAGGGGTGCTTCTTCATAATCTTCCATTCCAAATCATTTAAAGAAGAAGGTTTGAACAGGATGCTATCAGGCACCACCAATTTGCCAATGTCATGAAGCAGGGTTCCCCTCTTGATATGGGTGAGTTGGTCTTCCGGGACACCCATTGCCCTGGCAAGGCGAAGGGTTAAATCCACCACACGCAAGGTATGGCCTTCCGTTTCCTTGTCGCGAATATCCATGGCTCGCGACCAACCTTCGATGGTGTCATCATACGCACGGACGAGTTGGATGTTGGATTTTTTGATCTCATCAAATAATTGTGCACTATGAATGGCGATGGCAGCCTGCCCTGCAAGCAAATTAATGAATTCTTCCCAATCCTGATCGAGGTGCAAGGGCGATCGCGTGAAGCATTCCATCACACCTTTGACCTGATTACTTGTGATCAGAGGTATTACGTAATAAGAAACCAATTCTTCCATCGGAGGTGCGGGATTAATTTGTTTATCTGCCACCTGGTTTATATCAGGAACCATTATCGGTTTACGTTTTCGAACTGCTTCCCCAGCCCATCCTTCCCCGGAATTTATCGAGAATCCTTTCATGAGATCCGTGCGGAAACCGACCGCATAGGCAAAATTCAGTTTTTGGGATTCCTGGTCGAAAAGAAGGACATCCGCTGCGTCCACCTTTAGGAATTTTTGCGAACTGGTAAGGATGGTATCGATGATTTGATGGACATCCAGCGTGGATGAAATGGCATTATCGATCTGCCGTAAGGCGATCAGTTTTTGCAACCGATTCTCAGTTTGTTCGTGCAGAGCGCTACGTTGAATTGCGTTGGCAGCTATTTCTGCAATCGAACCGATCACCCTGATCTCGGATTTATCGAAAGGCTGCTGCCTACTGACCAGCATAACCCCAATAACTTTTTTCTGGACGATCATCGGGTAAGTCACAGCTTCCTTGCAATGGGTTAAGTTTGGTCCATGAAAAAACATCGGGTCAGATAGCAAATCATGGGAAATGTAAGGTTTTTTGGTGCGTTTGACTTCTCCACTGATGCCTTTCCCTTTCGGGATGTGTAATCCTTCCTGACCGGCGAATTCTCCACTACCATAATTGAGCACCATTTCTTCGCTAACCGGCTCTTCCAAAGAGATCAAGCCTCCATTCGCCTGCATTACTTCTATCAATTGGTCCACAATGATCGGGTACATCTCTTCTCGAGAACGGGCTTTGCGTAGGGCAGTGCTTACCGTGGAGAGGGCTTCCAATTCTCGGTCGTGCTGCTTTTTTTCGGTAATGTCGCGTAACAGCGCAAGAGTGTATGTTTCGCCCATCAACTCATAGGTCGATACGTGGATTTCAAGGTCGAACTCTGCACTGTTCTTTTTCAATGCCTTCAACTCGTAGTGTGTGGGAGCGGGTTTCCCATTCTGCCTGTCCTGGGAAATCTCACGGTATCGCTTGCGGTCAGTCGGTGCGATTAAACTATCTATCGAAGTATCTTCCAGATCATCCTGTAGTGAAAGACCGAATAATTTACGAAATGCTGTATTTGCATACACGGTTGCATCGTGAATCGAGACAAGGATTGCATCCTTGGATGCTTCAAGGATTGCATGAAGACGGGTCTCACGATCCAACAGATCCTCATATGCTTTGTTACGCTGGATGGCGGAAGCAAAGGTATCTGCAAATGTTTTCAATGCCTCCATTTCTGTTTCATCCCAGGGGTGATCTTCGGTGACCTGGTCAAACCCCAGCAGTCCCCAAAGAGTGCCTTGTAATAAAATGGGAACCAACACCATCCCCTTTATCCCAAGCACGTCGAGGAATGACTGCTCATTTTTGGGTATTTTTCCCGGAGCAGCGACAATCACCTCTCCTCGAGTAAGTGTAGTTTTCCAACGGTTCATCGCTTGAGAGAAATCCGATAAACCTGG
>JBGQAS010000103.1:0-6652 GCA_041494435.1 Anaerolineaceae bacterium
GAATTCTTGCGGATCTTCCAGACGAATTTGGAAATCGGATCTGTGCCTTTGAAAGCAATTTCGGTATTCACGAGTCCCGGGTCAACGGCATAGGCTCTGACATTGGTCTTACCGAATCGGCGGTTGAATTCGAGGGTGAACAATACATTGGCAAGTTTGGAAACTTTATATACCCATAATCCGAAATATATCAGGGGATGGTCGATACGATGAACATGGATATTCGTGTTGTAATGCGAACCGGAACTTACGGTCAGAATTTTGGCTTCGTCCGCAGCAGTCAGCAAGGACATTAACTCGTGGGTCAACAAGAAGGGCGCATAATGGTTGACGGCCATGGTGAGTTCCGTGCCATCTTCGGTAAGGATTCTCCGACCCGAATAGGTGCCTGCATCATTAACAAGGATATCGAGATGGGTTTGCCCCCATCGCCCGAGGATCTTTTTGATATCTACGGCAAGTGCCCGCACCTGTGCCAGGGAGGATAGATTTGCTAACAAATACTCAACTTGAGCTTTGGGTGTTTTACTCAGAACCTGTTGTTTGGCTGCTGAACAGCGCTTCGGGTCGCGCCCCACGCCGATAACCCGAGCTCCCAGTCCGGCAAAATCAATGGCAGCTTGCAGACCAATCCCTGAAGTTGCTCCTGTGATCACAATGGTTTTTCCCTGGAGAGAAGAGGAAGGGTTCGGTTTTGTATTCGGTATCATGAAACCCAGTTTACTGGTTTTTCGTATATTAGTCAAGCATATGATTGAATCAAACGATTCAATCAATCGATTGACAAATTTATAATAGTTCGGTATATTTTGATAACTACAAAATCCAATGCTCAAAGAGGAATGACCATGAATGCCTATTTGATGATTACGGGTGTCACGGGCGGTCTCGGGAGTGCTTTTGCCATCGATTGTGCCCGCAGAGGATATAACCTTTACCTGACCGACCGGGATGAACGTGGAGAGGAACTGGCTCAATTCTTGAGAGATAAATTTGGCATAGAAGTTCAATTCCGCAGGTGCGACCTATCTTCCATGGATTTACGTATGGAGCTTTATGAAACCTTGAAGAAAGAAGGCAGGCGGTTTTGAGGTTTGATCAATGTAGCCGGATTGGACTATGAAGGCGAATTCCTGGAACGGACCCATGAGCAATTCATGAGCATCATCAAGGTGAATATTGAATCCACGGTGGATACTACTCATGCCATCCTTGGATTACGCGACCCGGAAAAACGTTTCATGCTAATCAACGTGTGCAGCCTGGCAGCTTTCTACCCCATGCCCTACAAAGCCATTTATGCTGCCAGCAAGCGTTTCCTGCTTGACTTCTCCCTTGCAGTCCGTGAGGAAATCAAATCATTCGGGAGTGTGACGGCACTTTGTCCCGCTGGTTTACCCACCACGCTGGATGTAATGCAGAAAATATTCGCACAAGGTTTTTGGGGCAAGGTCACTACGGAAGATACGGCAAAAGTCGCGCATCGTACAGTGAAACTTGCCCTGCGAGGAAGAGCAATTTTTATACCCGGATGGATTAATCAGCTCTTGCAGTTCTTTGGCTCTTTTTTACCTCCCACGATGCTGGCAAGGTATGTAGGTAAACGCTGGCAGACCGCTCAAAGCGATGAATTTAAGTGGACACCGAGTTTTAGAAGAGAAGCCTTACCCGGAGCGTAGCATTACCAAAAGGGTAACAATCCACGCATCAATGATGAGAAATTTGTCCGGTTTGACAGGCTTGAGCGATGATTGAGCCTTAATGCATACTCCATTGGGGATGGTTTACTGATCGTGCTGAGTTGGGTGAAATTTTGTCAAGTTTAAAACACAGGGCTCAGGGAATGATTTCGCATAGGAGTTGTGGCTTTTACGAGCCCCTTGATTTCATTGACTTTTTCGGTTTTTAAACCTAGTTGACTGGCAATTTCGGAATTGGACATGTTTTGCTCCAACCCGTACAGGATCAAGTCGATCACCCCTGATTCCACACCCAGGACATCGAGGTATTTATCGTCAATACCGGGCAACATATCGGGGTTGGGGGATCGTTCAATGATTTCCAGGGGTATTTTCAAGTATCGGGCAATTTGCAGGATCTGGGTGCGCTAAAGGTTTTTCAACGGCATTACGTCCGCGTTGTCATCCACCCCAAATTTGGAGAAGAGTCCCAGCAGGTCTTCGGATTTATGTGCGCAGCCGACTTCCATCAGGTTTTGATCTTCCGCATATTTGTAAGCGACCACAAAGCGGGGTGCGGTGCTTGGAAGCCATGGAAGCCATACCTTGCCGTACAATGGGTTTACTATTGCCATCCAGGATACTATAGAACAAGCTGCGAGTGACTTCGGGAGATAGCCTGGATACAAATGCTTTCTGGCTTGAGCGCGAAAACCGGTTGGCAAAAAACCGATAAGTGCCCAAAGGTTTCAGGATCCGGGAAATATCGATGGTGATCGTTTTTATCCCCAAGTGACGAGCCAGAAGATGAGCAAATCGCAGGGCATCCGGGTTCCCTTTCTTTTCCGGTAACAACAACCCGATGACTTTGTCCTTGCCAACCGCATTAGCGCATAGCGCTGCCACCACACTGGAATCCAATCCTCCCGAGATGGGGATGACAATCCCCGAACGTCCCATTTCTTGCATTTCAGATGCAATAAATTTTTCGATCTGGGGGTAATTTTTTTTGCAATCAAAATCAAATAAGGAAGGAGTGAGTTTGATCATGAAATCTCCCGGAAGATTTTCTGCAAAGTAAATGTTTTTAACATACTTAAAATTCTGAATGATTGTAATGCTGAAAAGGTTTGAAAAAAGATCCAAAATTTATTTTGCTTTCGACAATAATTTTCGATTGAGGAAAAGTTGGTATATTCAGCACAATCTTTAAAGAATTTGTATTCCTCGTGGTATTATCAGGCATCAAATTGGATGAGAATCGATGAATAGAGATCAAATAACGGAAAAGCAAGCTTCTTTCAAATGGTGGGTCTTCGCAGCGGTGGGAATTGGGACATTCATGTCTGCCATCGACAGCAGCGTGGTCAACACCATCCTCCCGGTGTTGCGCCAATATTTCAACACCAGCGTCTCGACCATGGAATGGACTGTGGTCATCTATTTACTGGTTGTCAGCAGCCTGCTGCTGGCTTTCGGCAGGTTGGGAGACCTCAGCGGACATAAAAGGTACTTCCTGGTTGGTTTCATAGTCTTCATCCTAGGCTCCGCATTGTGCGGGTTTGCTCCCACTCAAATTTTTCTCATCCTGGCGCGAGCCTTCCAGGCCATTGGGTCTGCCATGTTGCTTGCCAACTCTCCCGCAATCCTCACCGCCACCTTTCCTGCCAGTCAACGGGGTAGGGCACTGGGGTTACAGGCGACCATGACCTACCTGGGGTTATCTATTGGTCCGGCTTTCGGTGGTTGGCTGACAAAAGCACTTGGTTGGCGTTCAGTCTTTTACATAAATGTTCCCATTGCATTGTTAGCTTTCATCATCAGCTGGCGTTTTATCCGCAGTGATAACCAACCGAGGGTTGCAGGACAAAGGTTTGATTGGAAAGGAGCCATCCTTTTTTCTGCCGGGTTGAGTGCATTGTTGTTGGGTTTAAACAACGGTGCAGAATGGGGTTGGGGATCCCTGCTCGTCCTGGTATGCCTTGGAATCGCGATTCTTCTGTTAGCGGTTTTCATTTGGGTCGAATCCCGTACTTTTCAGCCTATGCTCGATTTGGGACTTTTCAAAATTCGACTATTTTCCGCGAGCACGGCTAGTGCTGTGCTGAATTACATCTGCCTTTACAGCGTTATTTTCCTGATGCCCTTCTATCTTATCCAGGGCAGGGGGCTGGATTCAGCCCAAGCGGGATTGTTGCTTACCGCACTACCGATTTTGATGGCAATTTCTGCTCCTATTAGTGGTGCACTCTCGGATAAAATTGACTCCCGGTTCCTTTCAACCAGCGGGATGGTTCTCATTGGTGTGGGCTTGTTCTTGCTTTCACGATTAACCGGATCTTCCTCGAATATTCAAATCCTGCTTAGCCTGGCTTTAACGGGGTTGGGGACGGGGATTTTCATCTCACCAAATACCAGCGCCTTGATGGGAAGTGCACCCCGCGACAGGCAAGGGATTGCCTCAGGCATATTGGCGACTGCTCGAAATGTGGGCATGGTCCTAGGGATTGGCATGGCGGGTGCCATATTCACCAGCTTGATGGCGAATAATTCTGGCAATATGTTCTTTGCCATCAGCATTGCGTTTCTAAGCGCCATGGGTGTGGCGGGGGTAGGGGCGGTGATATCTACCATTCGGGGAAAATAGTGAACTCTTTATATCTGGACAGCTTTCCATTTTTACTTTGCCTGCCTCTGTTATAAAATAGTATCTGTAAACAATCCCATTTCTTCAAATTTTCATTGGAGACTCTCGGATGCCAGATATTTCCATCATTCCCCAACCACAAAAAATAACGATATATAAAGGGACATTCCCCATTGCTTCGAACATCCCCATCCTTACAGACGCTGCCAATAAAAAGAATGCTGTCTATCTTAAGCGCCTTCTTTCCCCCTTACCAAATCAAAAGGTAAAAAGTAGTCATGCTGTCCATTTGAATATACGGACAAAAGACAAATCTCTTGGGAAAGAGGGTTATCACCTGAAGATTACACCTAAAGAGATTGCCATTGAAGCGCTGACTACAGCGGGCATTTTCTATGGCATCCAAACCCTTCGACAACTTTTGCCGCCCGAATTGGAATATGGCAAGCCGTTAGTAAAGCAGGAGTACGTTGTCCCCTGCGTTGAGATTTCGGATTTCCCAAGATTCACCTGGCGCGGGTTCATGTTGGATGAAGGCAGGCATTTCCTGGGGAAAGATATTGTCCTGCGCACTCTCGACCTGATGGCTCTTCAGAAACTCAATGTTTTTCACTGGCATCTTACCGAAGACCAGGGATGGCGGATCGAGATCAAGAAATATCCCCTATTGACGAAAATAGGTTCATACCGTGCGGGGACGGGCACCATGTTCAAGGGTCGCCATGATGGAATTCCTCATGGTGGTTTCTATACCCAAGCGGAGATTAAAGAGATCGTGAATTATGCTACCGACCGGCATATCCTTATCGCCCCGGAAATCGAAATGCCGGGTCATTCTCTCGCTGCCCTGGCATCTTATCCCTACCTGAGTTGCACAGGTGGACCCTTCGAGGTCGCCACTAACTTTGGCATTTTCCCGGATATCTATTCCGCAGGTAAGGATTCCACTTTTGCCTTTTTACAGGATGTACTTGGGGAAGTCCTAAACCTTTTTCCTTCTCCCTTTATCCACATCTGCGGGGATGAAGCTCCCAAGGCTCGCTGGAAAAAATGTCCCGATTGCCAAAAGCGTATACATGAAGATGGACTTAAGGACGAGCACGAGTTGCAGGTTTATTTTACAAATCGCATCATCACCTGGCTGGCCAAGAAAGGACGAAGGGTGATCGGTTGGAATGAAATAATGCAGGAAGGCCTGCGGGAAGATGCCGTCGTTCAATATTGGCTGGGGAAAAAGGAAAAGCTAATCGAAGAGATCAGGGAACATGGTCGGGATGTGATTGTCTCCACCTACCTCAGCACTTATCTCGACCATTCACATGCACTCACTTCCCTTAAAGATGCCTATGAATTTGAACCCGACTTTCCGGAACTCACTGAAGAGGAAAGCTCTCACATCCTCGGGTTGGAGCCTCCCTTGTGGACCGAATGGGTTCCGGGCAAAGCGCGCATGGATTTCCAGACCTATCCCCGCTTGACAGCGTTTGCCGAGACAGCCTGGTCATCCAGAGAGGGAAAAAATTTTGATGAATTTGAAATGAGATTGAAGGGTTTCCTTCGGCGCTTGGATGTATTAGAGGTTGCGTATGCCGGGGCGCGTAAGGTGAAACCTTCATTCTTTGCTCGATTATTCAAAATGTTCACCATAGCTATCCCCCAAACAAAAACCGCTCGGAGGAAGTAAAAAGTAATTCGAACATTCATCACCAGCTGGTAGATTCTCCTATTTTGTGTGATAAAAAAGATCCCCTCATTCTTATTCAGAGAGGGGATTGTTTTTAGTGCGCTTGGAGATCTAAACCTAAGTCAGCAATTATTCTTCCAGAAGTTCAGGAGGTTCTTTGGCAACTTCTTTCCTGCTCGTAATCCGCCAGGCAATTCCCACGGGGATCAAAAATGCCACCAGGGTAACTGCAATGGCAACAGGCAGAAGCCAGGATCTTGGATGCCGGAAAGCGAAACCCAGGAATGCAAGGCAAAAAGTCATGGGAGTGCAGCCAAGCACCGTGGCCAGGAAGTAACTTGGGATGGTAATGGGAGTGACACCCGAAATATAGTTTTGCAACTCCCAGGGCAAAATACCCACCAGGCGCATAAATAACACAAGGTTAAAGCCACTGCCACGATCGAATTTACGGATGGTGCCAGCCACCCTGGAATTCTCCAGGCGTTTTTCCACCCAACTGCGCCCCAGTTTACGTGCTACCATGAAGGGGACCAGGGAAGTGATCGTTCCTGCAACGATGGAAAATGACGCACCCTTCACTACACCAAAGAGCAATCCCCCAGTGGCTGCCAGGATGGTGGATGTGAAAGGGACCGGAGA
>JBGQAS010000313.1:0-3120 GCA_041494435.1 Anaerolineaceae bacterium
CTCACGAACAAAAATTTCCGACCCATCTTTTTTCTTCCAGGCAATTTCCAACCCTTGAACGAAAGTGTCATTTTCAACCCGTTTCTTGAATTCATTGCGCTTGTATCCGGGTTCTAAACCATCTTTCTCAAGATTTCTTTTTGCCAATTCTTCAAAAGATTCATATCCAAGCATTTTCACCAGGGTTGGGTTTGCCAGGAGGATCTTTCCATCTGGTGTAGTGCGGTAGAGCCCGACCGTGGAGTTCTCGAATATATTACGAAAACTCTCTTCACTCTTCAGCAAGGCTTCCTCTGCGGACTTGCGCCTGATAACAGCGGTTAATTGCCCGGAGAAGGCCGCTACCCGATTCAGATCTTCTTCAGTAAATAATCCACGGCTCCCTATTTCAAGAACTCCAACCAATTCATTCTCTGAAAATAATGGCACGATAATCTCAGATTGTAGACCGACCATTTTTTGTAATGTTGGTAGAATATTTTTAACATGAGCAAGATTTCTTTCATTGGGGATAGCAGCTTGTGCAAAAGCTAGCAACGATTTCTGCAAACCGACCGAGTCGTTGATCAGATAAGGTTTTCTACTTTCAATAGCCCGGTGAAAGAGGTGAGCCTTTTGAAAGTCAAACTCGAGGTGGGCAATGGATAACCCGACTAATTTTTCAATCTGCTCCCGAAGGATCGGAGAAACAGGGATATATTGCAGAACGAGCTTTCGTCGGTCTGCACTGGGAATGAAAACGGACACCCCGTGACCATTGAATGTTCGTTTAAAGCCCGCTGAAATGAGAGAGATGATGACTGTCAGGCTTTCGCCACGGTTAAGCGCTTCGTTAATAGCTGCCAGAAGCGCCAGATCTTCATTGCGTTGTTGGAATTCCAGTTGAGTTTGTTTGGTTTTGGTAATATCCCGCCCCACACCCTGGAGTTCGGTTACCTTGCCATTTTCATCGACAACGGCAGAATTTTCCCAGTTAAACCAGCGCAACCCTTGGGGTGTGATGTGCCGGGTTTCAGACTGGGATCGATAAGGCGGTTTCTTGGTCTTTTCTATTGCATTCTCAGAAATCCGTAGATCTTCTTTATAAACTGTTGGTACGAAGCTTTTTCCCAGCAGTTGCTCACGCGATTTGCCAAAAGTCTGGCAGTACTCATCGTTGACAAAGGTGAGGATTCCCTTTGGATCACTCCGGGCAATGATGTCTGATTGAGAATCTATCAAATTACGGTAGCGGGCTTCACTTATCCGAATGGCTTCCTCCGCTTGCCTGCGCTCGGTGATATCATGTACCATCCCGATGAGTTGGGTGCAGTTGCCTTTCACATCAAAAACAGGTGTGATATGCACCTCTCCAATTTTGATTCCTAAGGGATAAACAGAAGTTTCTTCCCATTGGACGGTTTTCTTTGTAAGAATGGCTTTCTTATAATTCCCCAACACCAGGGCATGGGCTGGTTTCGGGATCACTTCCTGATAAGGCTTGCCAATTATCTGTTCTTTGGAGAGTCCGGTGACTTCGAGAAAGTGTTGGTTGATTGAAATGAAGCGGAAATTGTTATTCGGTTCCACGGCAAGGACAAAAATAATATCGGACACATTGTTATAAATTCGGGAAAGCTGATTTTCGCTCTCTTGCAGAGCTCTTTCCCCTTGTTTACGATCGGTAATATCTCGTGCAATGGAAAGAACATTCACAACCCGATCGCCCTCGAGGAGGGGAACAAGGAAATTCTCGTAGGTTCGGGTTGATTGAAGATCTCCAAATGCAGTGTATTCAAAAAGTTGGGTTGCCTTTGTTTTCAGACAGCGATTGAGGTTTGATTTGAAGGTCGATTTGGATTCTGGCGTAATAAAGTCATAAGCTTTTTTGCCAATAATATCCTTTTCCGAAAATCCCTTGGCATAATGGTTGAGAAATAGATAATTTCCCCTTACATCATGCAGAGCGACATAATCAGGAATGGTCATCACTAGGGAACGCCACTGGTCCTCACTTTTCCGAAGAGCTTCCTCCGCCCTTTTTTGTTCGGTTATATCGATAATTGTAGACATAAAGTAAAGCGGGTTCCCCTCATGATTGCGGCGGAGGGAAGTACCGATATCTGTCCAAACAACGGACCCATCCTTCTTGAGAAATCGTTTTGTAAAGCGCGCAGCTTCCTTTTCTCTGGAAAGGAGAGTTTGGATTTCACTTTGAGTTTTTCCTATGTCATCTGGATGGGTGATATCCTGCCATCTTTTCTTTTCGAGATCTTTTTGTGAAAATCCGAGCATCTTACAAAATGCCTTATTCACATGGATCTCTCCGTCTGGCAGGGTGATTGATTTTCCGACGACCGAATTGTCGAATATATACTTAAATTTGTCTTCACTCTCTCGGAGGTCATTTTCCGCTTCTTTACGTCCAGTGATCACATCAAAAACAGCTACAAAAAATCCTTTTTGTGGGCTATAAACTGAAATGGAAAACCACATATCCAAACTTTTTACGTAATTCTCTGTTGTCTCGGGCTTTCCGGTTGTTGCCACTCTGCCGTACAAATCAAATATTTCCGGGTCCATTTGTTGAATACCCGGGACGACTTCCGAAACTTTCTTGCCTGTAACATTTTTCAAACCGGTTAGTTTCTCAAATGCACGGTTTACTTCCAGATAAATAAAATCTTGCGGCTGTTCCCCCCTGTAAAGCATCTTACAATAGGCGAATCCGTTTAACATATTCTCGAATAATGACCGGAAACGCGCTTCGCTAACTTGTAGGGTCTCATCTGCCTTCAGGCGTTCATCTTTAAACTTCTTTTTTTCAAGAACGCTGCGGATCGTGTGTGGTAGACGCTGGATCTGTTTGGGGGTTTTGATAACATAGTCTGCTGCTCCGCGTTTGATGGATTCTGCGGCAACCTCTTCAGAGCCTGTGCCGGTCACTATGATTACGGGAAGATTGGAGTCCTTGGCATGGACCGCGTCAAGGACCTGTAAACCTTCAAAGCCGAGGATGTTGAAGTCGCTCAGGACGAGATCAAAATTACCTTTGGCGAGTTCCTTTTCAAACTCAGCACGCGATGCGGCCTCGATCAATTCAAAGCTGCCATGCTCTTTCTCCAACGCATCTCGGACCAG
>JBGQAS010000139.1:0-5680 GCA_041494435.1 Anaerolineaceae bacterium
ATCTCGTAAGCGTTGCCAACTCACAACCTGGGCAAAGTACCAGTGGAAATTGGCATGCCTGTAGAAATGGTGACGCGGAAGATCCGCTCGGATGGAAGTGGACGGGGGATGCTGGTATATGGTTACAAATTCAGACCAGTATTGAAGTAATTTCAAATCCGAATAACTCAAAGTATTTAAGATCACTCTCTATTCTGGAGAGTGATCTTTATTAATATGTCATAATTGAAGGGAATCCAGAATTTATTTTGCAAAGTTATTATTCTTCGCATTAACAATGAGAACCCACTTGAAAAATATTATGAGTCGCCATGCATAAACCATCCAAATTGAACCCTGGGGATACGATCGGCATCATCAGTCCATCGTGGGGAGGTGCTGGGGCTTTTCCTCACCGTGTTGAACAAGGTATAAAACATCTTTCCTCGCTTGGCTTCAAAGTCGAGTTGGCTCCACACACACTAAATCAAATGGGGTTTATTTCGGACACGGCTGGAAACCGTGCTCAAGATATCCATGACATGTTCGCTGATCCCGCTATCAAAGCCATTATTGCTTCAATTGGTGGAGATCATGCCTGTCATCTTCTTCCATTACTCGATTATGAATTAATCGAGGAACATCCCAAAATTTTTATGGGGTTCTCAGATATCACTGTTCTAAATGTCGCCCTATGGACGAAAACTGGACTCACCACATTCAATGGACCAGCTTTGATCCCAGATTTTGCCGAGTATCCCAAGATGCTCAACTATACCGAGAGATACTTCTTGAAAGCTGTGACTGAGATAGAACCAATCGGCAAAGTTGAGCCCTCCCCACAATGGACGGAAGAATTTCTGGACTGGGGCTTGAAGAAAGATTTGGAACGCTCTCGGAGGCTATCCCATTCCAACGGGTGGACCTGGTTGAAGAAAGGTCAAGCAGAAGGACGACTTGTTGGCGGCTGCATAGAATCCCTGCAGCACTTGCGTGGAACGAGCTTTTGGCCCAATTGGGACAAAACCATTTTCTTTTTCGAAACTTCCGAAGAAAAACCTTCACCTGAAACTGTCGATGGGATATTGATGGATTATGAAAATATGGGGGTTTTTGAGAAACTTCGTGGTCTGATTGTCGGTAGACCTATGTCCTATTCCGAAATCGAGAAGCAAACGCTCAGAGAGCGGATAATGGAAAGAACACAAAGTTATTCATTTCCTATAATTACGGATATGGATTTTGGGCATACGTCTCCACAAATCACGCTTCCACTGGGTTGTATGGCTCGGATTGACTCATCAAAGCTGAGCTTTGAGATTATAGAATCAGCGGTGGAGTGAGACAATCATTAATTAATACATTTCATCCCTTCCTTTGAGGTTCGTCTATGGAAGAAATCAATATCTTTGAATTGCGGGAAAAAATGGAATCGGGGGAATTGACTTCTCTCGGTATTGTTGAATATTATCTCGAACGGATTGAAAAACTTAACCGCAAAGGTCCATCGATTAATGCTGTTATTGAGATCAACCCTGATGCTGTTGCCATTGCCGAAGCGCTTGACAAGGAACGGAAGGCAGGCAAAATACGCGGACCATTGCACGGGATTCCAATTCTAATTAAGGACAATATCGACACCCATGATCGAATGCAAACCACCTCAGGTTCGCTGGCGTTGGAAGGTTCCATTGCGCCACGCGATGCATTCATTGTAAGACGTCTGCGTACAGCAGGATCGGTAATTCTAGGTAAGACAAATCTGAGCGAATGGGCAAATTTTCGATCCAAACGGTCTGTGAGCGGATGGTCGAGTCGTGGCGGCTTAACGCGCAATCCTTATGCGCTCGACCGTTCCGCATGCGGTTCATCATCTGGCTCCGGCGTAGCGGTTTCGGCGAACCTCTGTACCATCGCCATTGGCACAGAAACAGATGGCTCGATCATATGCCCCGCACAAACCAATGGCATCGTGGGAATAAAACCCACTCTAGGACTCGCAAGTCGAAGTGGGATCATCCCAATCTCTCACAGCCAGGATACAGCAGGACCCATGGCGCGCACGGTTTCCGACGCGGCTATTCTACTGGGGGCGATGACAGGCATCGACGAACACGATCCTGCTACCAAAGCCGGTAAGAAGCGAGTATTGAAGGATTACAGTCCGTTTCTTGATAAGGAAGGTCTTCAAGGCGCACGAATTGGGGTCGCACGCAATATGATTGGAACCGATGCTCGCATCATCAAGATTTTCGAATACTGTCTCGAAGTGATGAAGAAGAACGGCGCAGTGCTCATAGATCCCAGCGATGTTCCCAATTTCAATAAATTTAGTAAATCCGAAATGGAAGTTTTGCATTATGAGTTTAAAGCCGATTTGAACAGGTACCTGGCATCCCGCGGGTCGAATACTCAAGTTAGAACAATGGAAGATGTAATCAAATTCAACGAAGATAATAAAGATCGTGTGATGCCTTACTTTGGGCAGGATCGCATGCTAGCCGCCCAGGAAAAAGGACCCCTTACTAGCAAGAAATATCAAGATGCCTTGGCAAAAAATCATCGTCTGACCCGGCAGGAAGGTATCCGTGCTGTGATGACAAAACATCGCCTAGATGCCCTTGTTGGCCCCTCTGGCGGACCGGCATGGATGATAGACCTTGTAAATGGCGACACGATCAGCTGGGACGGGGAAAGCACCTCTCCAGCCGCAGTGGCTGGATATCCCCATATCACCGTACCGGCGGGATTCATCTTCGGATTGCCCGTGGGTATATCGTTTTTTGGGAAAGCTTGGCAAGAACCTACACTTATCAAATTGGCTTATGCTTTCGAGCAGGCAACCAAAATTCGAAAGCCCCCACAATTCTCAGCCAGCGTTGAATTGAATGAGAAGGAGTAAAGCAAGAATAGTAAACAAGCGAACGGGGGATGTTAGTGTACGGTTATAAATTCAGACCAGTATTGAAATAAAAAAAATCAGCACAAAGAATACATGTGATTATTGACTGTTTTCCCAAGGGAAGCAGTTTTTTTAATGGCATAATATAAAAGAAGATAATTTGCAATTCTGTAATATGGGAGGGAAAAATGTCAATTTGGTCTGCATTTCAAAATCTCAACTGGCTGGCGGTGCTTGTCGCCTGGGTTGTTCACGTCGTGATCAGCCTGGCATGGTATCAACCCATATTCTTTGGCAAGGCATGGGTTAAATTAAGCAGAAAAGAAATGAAACCCGCTACCCAATGGATCCCGGTTGGCTTTATCGCTCACCTGGTGGCTGTGATCGCATTGGCTGTGATCGTCAACCTTGCCAATGCCACCACAGCCTGGGAAGGAATTCTCCTGGGGTTGTTGGTTTCAATCTGTTTCATCGGCGCCATCCTCGCAGGTGAACTGGTGTGGGAAAAAATTCCTTTCAGATTATTCCTGATCCGCGTTGGAGACCAAATCTTAACTCTCAGCCTGGCAGGGGTGATATTAGCTCTTTGGAAATGATTCCTGAAGGAAAAACGCAATGAGTACCCGATTCGATATGATCGGAATTTTCGTAAATGATCTACCGAAAATGGTTGCATTCTATCGGGATGCTCTTGGTGTCTCGATTGATTGGGATGGCAAAAGCCCTTATGCAGAATTCAAACATGAGGGCATTCGTTTATCCATGTATGAGAGAAAGGAATTACCCAAGCTACTGGGACAGACCCCGGATTTTCCCGCCAAACTCAATGGGACGTTTGAGCTTGCCATCAACGTTGGCGCGAAGGAAAATGTGGATAAAAAATTCCATGAGATTGTTTCCAAAGGTGGGAAGATTGTCTACCCACCTAGGGATGAACCGTGGAAGATGAGATCGGCCATGGTGGCAGATCCGGAGGGGAATTTGATTGAAATTGCTTCAGACTTTTGGGTGTGAACTGATAAATAATCAGAAAAGATTCCAAATATGCCTTACTAGAAGTATAGAAAAATCAAAAAAAGATAAACTAATCAATTTTTCTTAGCGAGATAGCGAAAATAGCCGGGAGGAAAAAACCATGGTTGAAGAATATCAAATCGTCTATGTAGAACAGCCAGCAGAATCCACCATGGAGATCGTCGAAGAAGGGCTCAGCAATTTCGATGTCCAACAAATCGGGAATCGTAAGTCTCAACGGATTAGTTTTGTCGTTCAAGCACCTGATATGAAAATTGTTGGGGGCGTGAGCGGTGAGATGAATTGGAATTGGCTGTATGTGGATCTACTGTGGGTTAAAGATGAATTACGCGGTCGCGGTTTTGGGCATCGCCTGATGACAGTTATTGAAAATGAAGCGAAGAAACTCGGTGCAACGAAAGCATTTCTGGATACATACAGTTTTCAAGCGCCGGAATTTTATAAAAAACATGGGTACCGGGTGTTTGGTGAGCTGAAGGATTTTCCAGCAGGTCACCAAAAGTACTTCCTTACAAGAGACCTTTAGTAAAAATCCGGTACTTTAGTAAAGGATTCTTTAGGAGGAGAATTTCAAGCAAAGATTTCCATTAAGTTTTTTGGTGGCATACAAAATAATTCACAAACGAACAACTTTCAAGGAATTATCATGAGATATCACGATCACATGCGGGGTGCGGTAAATGCACCCGATAAAGTCCCAAAAATATCATGGCAGTTGCTCGGTAGGGTTTTTCAGTACGCAAAACCATACCGCTGGCTGATTGTTGCCATGCTCGTATTGATCCTGTTGAGTACAGGATTGATGCTGCTGACTCCGTTAGTTATACGGGATTTGATCGATAAGACTATCCCATCCGGAAATTTGAACCGGCTGCTTTTGCTCGCGCTGGCATTGCTGCTCATCCCCATTTTTGCAGGCGTGATCAATGTCTTCCAGCGACGGATCAATGCCCGTGTGGGTGAAGGGGTGATCTACGACTTGCGTCTTTCGTTGTACGCGAACCTGCAGCGCATGTCTCTGCGCTTCTTCGTCCATACAAAAGTCGGCGAGTTGATGAGCCGCCTGAATAACGATGTTGTAGGAGCTCAAACTGCCATCAGCAGCACCATCGTCAGTGTGGTGACGCAGATCATCCAGGCGATAGCGCTGATTGCGGTGATGCTGACCCTCGAATGGCGGCTGACCCTGATCAGCGTAGCGATTGTGCCGCTTCTCATCCTGGCAGCGCGGTTGCTGGGTGACCGCTTGCGCACCATCGCCCGCAAACAGATGGAAGCCAACGCGCAAATGAACGCCATGATGAATGAAACGCTCAATATCGGTGGTGCACTGCTGGTAAAGCTGTTTGGGCGCAAGCAATTGGAAGTGGATCGCTTTGGACGCAGGACGGCACAGGTGCGCGACCTTGGAATCGAGCGGGCGGTCACCGGTACGGTTTTTACTGCCATCCTTGGTCTGATCGGCGCAGTGGGAACCGCCCTCGTGTACGGCTTGGGTGGTTATTTCGTCATCAAGGGTGCATTCACCATCGGCACGATTGTAGCATTCGGAGCGTACCTGGGCAACCTGTATTCCGCACTGCAGGGGTTTTCGAATGCACCGGTGGAACTATCCACATCGATTGTCAGCTTCGAGCGTGTGTTCGAAGTGATCGACCTGCCGTTCGATATCCCCGAAAAGCCACATGCCTTTGTCCTGAAAGATATCAAGGGTGAGATCGAGTTTGACAATGTTTCCTTCAAATATTCCGAGGGGAATGAAAA
>JBGQAS010000086.1:0-6995 GCA_041494435.1 Anaerolineaceae bacterium
GCAGGTTGGTGGTCAGGTTGCATCCCGAACATCCTGCGAGCAGGAACAGCATTCCAATGACTGGAATCGATAACAGGATCCATTTTCTCATTCTCTCCTCCTCGGAATCATGCATCATGGACGATTTCATTGTACGGATAATCCAAGGTTTAAACAAGCGATTTCTTACGAAGACTTTTTCTCAAATGATCTGGACGAAGTACAATACTTCTACGAGGATTCATGGATAATCAAATAGCAGCTAAGAAGAAGGCTGGGGCAGATGGAAAATGGAATATCCTGGCGATTGTCAGCCTCGGGTTGGCAGCTTTCATGCTGCTGCTCTTCCTTTCGACTTTTCTCTTTCGCGCCATGGAAGATGTCTATTTCGGGGCTTTTTCCCTGCCCGGATACTTTTACCTGGCGATGATCCCTGTGGGGATGGCAGCTTTGGTAACTGGGATTGTCTCCATCGTCCAACTGACCCAGCATCGTCAAAGGGGATTGTGGATGGCGTTGCTTGGCAGCGGCCTGGGTGCAGTCGGAATGGTTTTGATGTTTTTCCTGGTCCGGCTGATCGTAATCCTATCGAATGGATTCTAACGCTATAAGGGAACAAACCGGAGATGGCAAGAAATAAAATCGATCCTGAGACCAACCGCTTGGGGATCATCAGTTTTTCGCTTGGCAGCCTTCTACCCCTGCTGTTTGTTTTGACCCTCTTTCGTTCCAGATTTGTAAACAACGTGGGTATGCTGTATTTTTTTGAGGACATTATATGTGGAATGATCCCGGTAGGATTAACTTCCCTGATCACCGGTTGGATTTCCCTCGCTCGTTCCAAAGGAGTTCAAAACCCGAGATTGTGGATGCCCATTACGGGTATCATCTTGGGAGCTCTTACTCTCCTCTGGTTGATCCTCGGTACCTTTCATTCCATACTGGGGATTGGACCATCTGAGTAGGTCCTTCCCGGGCTCCATTCCGATAAATACCCAGGTTATCCTCCTGTTTGGATATAACTGTCTACGATCCTTTCCAGAATATCCAGGGGCATCGAGCCATTTTTCAGAACAACGTTGTGGAATTTCTTGATCTCAAATTTCTTCCCCAGGGCTTTCTGTGCCTTCTGGCGCAAAGAAACGATCTTCAACTCGCCCACCTTATAGGCGCACGCTTGTCCCGGCATGACGATGTAACGCTCGATCTCAGCTACCACTTCCTTGTCAGGGCTGCCGGTGTGATCCTTCATGTATTTGATCGCTTTTTCGCGAGTCCAGTGCTTGTAATGAATGCCCGTGTCCACCACCAGGCGAACCGCGCGGAAAATTTCAGATTGAAGGTAACCGAGTTCACTGTAGGGGTCACCCATGAAACCGTATTCCCGTGCCAGTTTTTCTGCATACAGAGCCCAGCCTTCGACATAGGCTGTAAAGGGGATCACTTTGCGGAAGAATGGCAGCCCCTTGAGTTCCTGCGCCACCGCCAGTTGAAAATGGTGGCCCGGGATGGCTTCGTGATACGCCAGGGTCTTCATCGCCCACTTGGAAACTTCCTTCATGTCCCTCAAATTGGCGTAAAACACCCCCGGTCGGCTGCCATCCAACGAAGGAGTAATGTAGTAAGCCCCGGCTGAGTTTTTCTCACGGAATAACGGGATCCGTTCCACCTTCACGCCTGCCTTGGGACGGATGTCGAAAATATCGCCCAGGTTTTTATCCACGTGGTCGAGTATCTTCTGATAATCGGCAAGGCATTGCTTGCGCCCGGCATCCGTATCCGGATATTGGAAGCGTTTCTCTTTTGAAAACTTGTGCATCAGCCCAAAGATATCGTTCGTCGGGTATTTCAATTGCCTCAGGATGGTCTTCATTTCCTTTTCAATGCGGGATACCTCCTTGATACCTATTTCATGCACTTCCGCCGGGGTCAAATTGGTGGTGGTGTTGGACTGGAGTGTGTGAGCATAATACTTGTCCCCATTGGGAAGCTTCCATACCCCGTCGTTCTTGGTGGCGATCTTTTCAGCGTGTTCGTGGTACTCGATCAGTTTTTGGTAGACAGGATAGACCACTTCACGGATGGCTTTCTCACATTCTGACAGTAAAGCAGCCTTTTGATTCTTGTTGAGCTTCAGCTTTCCTATTTTCTCTTTGAAGACGGTGTATAGGGCATTGGCTGTGGGTTTGACAACGATGAAATTCCGCATCTCCTCCAAGACCTTCTGGACAACGAACTTGGGCGGCACAACCCCTTCACTCTCACGAATTTTGACACCTTCCAAAACTTGCCCGAGTTTCACATCAAAGCGGCGCAGTCGCTTGATGTAGTTACGCGCGTTCACCAGGTTGTTCACCGGATGGATGGTGGTCATGAACGCCGGAAGGTCGTTTTGCACACCGAACATCTGGTTGAAGGGATAATCATGATGTCGGAATTCTTTCCCGCGCACGATATCATCGATGAACCAGCCGGCTATATCGGTCGAAAGCAGTTGGGACGGCGACTGATGATTACGGTTGTAGCTTTTCAGAATGCGCAGGTTTTTCTCTGCACTCCGGTACATCTTGGAATAGGACTTTTCGGATTCATTGCCTAACCTGGCATTGTGAAAGTTGATCCCCATCCCTTCCAGGATCCCGAGCTGGGTGAGCAGTTCCGGCGAGCGGGTCAAGAAGGGTAGAAAAACCCGGTTGTACAGCAGGTTGATGCTGATCGGTTTCCCCCAAATCAATGTCACTATGAAATAAACAAGAAATGCAGCCAAAAGACCCAGGAATATATACAGGAAGATCATTTCACACGCTCCACGATATTATTTCCTCTGAAATTATAGGTGAACGGGTACTTCGCTGCCACACACTCAAGGGAAATATTGAGCAAAAAAATCCTCCCCAATAAGGGGAGGTGGTCAGACCGAAAATAATCAATTTCCATTCCAGATGAATTCCAGGGGAGTATCTGAGGGTGGCAGCGTAACAGTTGTGGATTCAGGGAATACAGACCCTGTTCGGTTGCAGGTGGATCCGGAATTGGGACCGCAACCATAGGCAACAAATGCCACCGTCCAGGTGCCCGCCTGGATATCGGGGATGTAGGCGAAGAATAAGCCATTGGCATTTGTAATAGCACTTGTCTTGAGTGCTGAAGTTCCGCTTCCCTGGATTGCATCGAATTGGAGATATGGCGCCGGGTTGCCGCTTTGGTCAAGCACCCTTCCCCTGATCACATGGGTATTCGAGGGGAGGATGGCGGGGATTTGGGTCATGTCGGGTATCGATGTTACGAACCGCGCATCCACCCACCCGAAAATATCGGGAAAATAACGAACGAACAGCCAGTTGTCTCCGGGGTCTTTGCCATACACCCAAAAAATTACGTCTTTGTTAAAGGTGCTTCGGATGGAGAAAATAGTCCCAGGTCCGTTGCGCAGGTTCAAACTTTCTACAGCCACTTGCACACTAATGGCTTTATAGGGCAACAAGCTGCTGGCAAATGGGATAGGCGTGGGCTCCATCGTGGGGGTTGACACAAACGGGCAGGCGGTTGCGATGGTGATGGTGGGGCATTCCGCTGTTGTTTGAGTTTGCCCTGAGCATGCTTCTGCCAGGAGCAATACGGCAAGCACAAGGAATGAAAGGATAATCCACTTTTTCATTTCTCCTCCGTATAGACCGAATGTATTTCCTTCCTTATTGTACGGGAAAAACGCGATTTTCTACTCCTCGCACTGCAAAAGTGAGGAGGATTACCATTCCAGCCACCAGTCAAAATTTTTACGCAGCCAGGCAAACCATTTCCAGGGAGCCCCGGGTGGTGACTTTTCCTTTTTCACTACGCGGCGCCAGATCAACGGCAGCACCCACAAGTCGAGAACGATGGATGCCAGGATGGCAGCCACCCACCAGGTCCAGGATGGCAGGGTAAACTCCTTGGAAGGATTATCCTGCGGGGGGGCATGGGGAGTATAAAGCGTAACATTGGCTGCAGGGAATATATAGGCGCTGAATAGCGGCTGGGTGGAATCCCATCTTCGCTCCAAATCCATCCAGGAACCGCCCGGTAAAGCCTGGGCAATGGCTTCCAGTTCAGCCTTCCGTGGGGGGATGGCAACGAAGAACGTCTTCCCCGTTGCTGCAGAAACCGGGAAAGTGCTTCCGAATTCAACATTTTGTCTTGTGTATCCATCGAGGATGAAATCATAGTTGGGGAAATCGGTTGACACTTCGGGGAGACCCAGCAGCACCAATTGGTAACCCTTGCCCAACTGCTGCATGATGCGGATGGATTCGAACTCCACTTCGTTGGAGTGATCCCCATACCAGTTATGCAGGCGGTAATCGACAAAATAAAATTTCACTCCATTTATCGCGACCGCCAGCACTACAACCCCAATGAGCAGGTTTCCGATCCGTCTTGGAATAAGCCTGAGACGCGCCAGGGTAACGGCGGTCTGTTCGAGCCCGATGCCAATGAAAATGGCTGCCGCCGGGTAAGCAGCGACCAGATGATGGCTATCCGGTGCATCGGTGATGAGCATGCCTCCAAAGATGATCACCGACCAGAACCAGGCGAAAAGGAACAAATAGGCGGGTTTGCGGATGCGCAGGAGCGCATATGCCATACCGAGCACCAGGAATATTGCGGATGGCAGGATGAAAAATGGTTTGGGTGAAGCCCAGAACCCGAACCTTGTTCCGATGGAAATGAATGCCAACGTGGACTTGAGGAATTGGCCCCCCAGGATGTAGGCAGCAGATTTACCGGTAATCATAACCTCGTTGGCAAGCCAACCGCTCTTAACGACCCCAACCATGCTCAAACGCGCAGCGAATAACCCCGGGTTCTTGATAAAGAAGACCATTTGGGGTGCCACGACAATTGCAATCGCACCCAAATACACAAGCAGGTGTACCCAGTTTTGCTGGAGGTAGCTTTTACGGAAGACGCAGAAGTAACCGAGGATGCCGACGGCGAATCCAATGGCAAGCCAGGCCCCCATGTGAGTAAAAAATGCCAGGGAAGACGCCAATCCAGCCAACAAGTACGAACTGATCCGACCGGAGCGGACGGCACGCAGCGCCAGCCACACCAGCAGGGTGGCATAGAACCCAAACAGGATAGGATTTAAGGCGAGCCGGCTGAATTGCATAAACACAGGGAGGAATGCCAGGATGACGGCAGAAATGAATGCGACACGTTTGCTGAACATTTCTTTTGCCGCCAGATAAAGGAAAAGGACGGTCAGCACACCTTCCAGTACACTCACCAGGCGGGCAGCAAAAATGGTGTTCCCAAAAATATCCATCGAGATCATCACGGGCAGGAAGCCGATTATGGGCATGGCTGCTGCCCCGGTGGAAAAAATATTTTGACCCATTCGCAAACCCATCGCATCTATTCCAGTGAGCCCCTCGTCGTTGCCAAAGGCATACGGAAGGGTGGTAAGCAGGATGGTTCGGGCGGCAATAGCGCCCAGCAAAATGAGCGCGACAAGACCGATCTCAACCCGGTTGGATTTGATGGCATCCACGAGCTTGTGCCAGGCTGGGAAACGCCAGCCACTACCGTGAAGAATGCTGATGCTAAATAGCAGGATGCTGAGCGCCCAACCCAGGGGAATCACCAGCGCCGAGGAAGGGAACTGGATCTGGGAATGCACCATATCACAAATCACAAAAGAGATCATGAATGAGGTGAGCAGAAGGATGGGCGGTGCGATAATCTTGCGCTTGGGAGGCGTGCCAACAGCCATCTCGTTGGACGGATTCGCTCGTGTGGAAATCATGAATGACACCATGGCGATGGCAAAGAGAACCCCGCCGGCGATGATCTCCTTCATGAGGAGCAGCACCTGTCCAAGGATTGCCAGCCCTATGGTTGCAGCGATCAGGAAAATTTGCAGGGCTCGTCGCTGGGTTGGAATTGTTTTTTTCCTTACCGAACCTCTTTTCGTTTCCACCTCTTAAAATTATGCAGGAAGTCGGGCTTTTGGGCAAGTAACCAAAGTTGATCTTCTTGGGTCGATTTGTGAGTTCTTTTACCTCCGTTCGATTTGTTCTTGTTTTGAAAATCTGAAACAAAAAACAAATATTTTCAGTGAATTATTGCGAGTATAAATATCCTACCCACTCGAATTGTTTTTGATTTCCCTACGCACAAACCACGTAGGGACTTCGCTCGATCACGAACATCTCGCTGGCAATCAGGTTCAATTCGTCCTCTTCATATAATAAAATTTTAGTCTATGCGATTGTAAAAGTTCAAATAGAATGTCCTTTCTAAAAGGATAACAGATTTTGGAAGAAATACAACCTGTCAAAATTGACCCCATTTTCTCCCTACTTACGGGAGCTTCAAAATCCGTCGCCTGGGGCCGATGTTTACGCCTAAGTACGGTTCGCGGTGATCCTGAGAGGTCGTACACATGGCGAAAAGCACGCCAGTGCTTCGCGGAAAACGCTCGTAGTCAAAAATATCGAAGAAAAACCTTGATATATTTTTCCATGCGATTGCCAAAAAAAGTACAATGATAGAAGAAGCTAATTGAATGAGGTAGAAATCATGAAAAAATCTTCTTCTGCTTCCAATCCAAAATCATTGAGCAGTTTGGCCCTGTTAAGTCTCTGTATAGCCATCGGAATGTTTCTTGGTGTCGGGATCACATGGCTGACCGCCATGCTGGTCAGTCCTATTGGGAGAGTACTGGGTCAAACCCTGGTCTTATCCTTTTTTACCCCCATCCCCTTGAGCCTGGTAGCTATCATTACAGGAAGTATTGCCATCCGGCAAATCAAAAAACACAACCTTCGCGGACTTTGGATGGCGATCGTTGGTATTGTCCTTGGCTCAGTGGGATTCTTGTTTTTTGCTTTTTACCTGATCTATTCAATTAACATTGCGAAAGCATTGAGTGTGGGTTGAACTACCAGGATAATCCTAATTCATTAAAATAATCAATTACAGCACTAACGAGAACATATTTACGATCACCAAAAATCCTGGCTTTTCTTACA
>JBGQAS010000355.1:0-2807 GCA_041494435.1 Anaerolineaceae bacterium
AAAATCACGAACCATAAAAAAAGGCGGAGGAAAACCTCCGCCTTTTTGATTACTTTTTAGCTAATTTCTTCTTGAATACCTTTCCCAGTCGGGCGATTCCTTCATTAATAAGATCTGGTTTGGAGTAGGAAAAGTTCAAACGCATGGTGTTCTCTCCTCCGCCATTGGCAAAAAAGGATGTGCCCGGTACGTAGGCTACTTTTTCAGCAACCGCATCCTGGAGAAGTGCTGTTGTGTCCATCCCCTCGGGTAAAGTAGCCCAAAGGAATAATCCACCATGTGGGTGAGTCCATTTCACACCTGCGGGCATGTGCTCGGTTAGAGCATCCAGCATAACGTTGCGCCGTTCGCGGTAACAATCCCGAATGGTAATTACGTGCTTATCCAGGAAACCTCCCCTGCCAACTTCATAAGCAGTGATCTGGTTGAAGGCTGAGGTATTCAGATCTGTGCCTTGTTTTGCTTGCACGAGTTTGCGGATGACTTCAGGAGGAGCAATCACCCACGCCAGACGGATACCCGGAGCGAGGATCTTGGAGAATGTGCTCAGGTAAATCACATTACCGACATAGCAGCCGTTTGTTTTACGGGTGCCAGAATCCAGGGTGACGACGGAAGGGAGATGTTCCCCTTCGTAGCGGATTTGTCCATAGGGGTCATCTTCGACGATGGGGACTCCATACCGATCAGCCAGGGCCAGTAATTGTTTGCGACGTTCCAGGGGAATGGTGGCGCCTGTTGGGTTTTGGAAATTGGGTAACACATAGATGAACTTGGGTCCGGTTCTTAAGGCAGCTTCAAGATGCTCTGTCATCATCCCGTTTTCATCTGAGGGTACAGATACATACTCGGCGCCATAGGCGTTCCAGGCTTGCAGCGCTCCCAGGTAGGTGGGTGATTCAACCAGGATCCGGTCTCCCCGATTGATAAAGATTTTTCCGATCAAATCCAGAGCTTGTTGAGATCCGCTGGTGATCAGAATGTTGTCGATGGTTACACCCGGTAGATATTTTTCCGAGTGACGGACGATCATTTCGCGAAGGGGCGTATACCCTTCAGTGGTTCCATACTGTAAGGCTTGAGGACCGGACTCGGTCAGGACTTTGATGCATGCTGCTTTGAATTCCTCCACCGGAAAAACATCTGGTGCGGGTAGACCGCCTCCAAAGGAAATAACACCCGGAAGTTCAGTGATCTTTAACAGCTCCCGTATTGCGGAACTTTTCATTCTTTGAGTTCGCATCGCATAGCGATCATCCCAAAGTGTTTGATGCATTCTGTCTCCTCGAAAAAAGAATTTTGTCTGCCTTATGAAAGTTTAGGAAAACGACTTTGAACGGTAGCCGGGGTGGGTAGATTTACCTTATCGCCTGGCACAAGTGCAGAAGGAGCCTTACCGGCTGCTGCAGGTGCACCTTGGAATATGAAAATGGGCGTCCCTTCTTCCCCATATTTCTTTTCAATGTAAGCCTGCCCGGTCAGCATTCCATCTTTGTCCACGGCACAACTGGTGATGAACCCAATCACCTTACCCTTGGCGTCCATCACCGGGTCATTACCGTGAGCCATGCGGACACCTTTTTCATTGAAGCGGAAGCGTACGACTTCACTCGTCCGGGCGGCTTCTTTTTTCATGAATTCTTGTCGACCAATGAACCAGGGTTTATATACTTTTACGTACGAACCAAATCCGGCATCCGCCACACCCAGGATGTGATCACCAGCCATTTCGTGACCATATAAAGGTAGTCCAGCTTCGGTTCTCAAGGAGTCACGGGCGCCCAGTCCACAAGCCTTCAATCCCATGGGTTCTCCTGCTTGAAGCAAGGCGTTCCAGAAAGCCACTGCTTCCTGGGGATGAACGAACAGTTCGAAAGCCATTTTTTCTCCGGTGTAACCGGTACGTGAAACAACCAGGTCAAACCCGCCAATGTTGGCTTCGCACAATTCCGTTCGTTTGAGAGCCATCACTCTTTGTCGAGTCGTTTTGTCACACTTGAGCGAGAGCAGGATGTCCCTCGATTTCTGCCCCTGGAGGGCAATATCGATCTTTTGGTCTTTTCCTTCTTTTGGATCTCTTAGGTTACGTAAAATAACATTCCTGCCGAAAACCCGGGCACTAGGTCGTTCCAAGTCCACTAACACTTTTCCTTCGCGGACGGTATTCAACCAGGCCCAGTCCTTGTCATCATTGGAGGCATTCACCACTACGAGGGATTTCTCAAATCCACGTTGATAAACCAGGCAGTCATCGATCACATCGGCGTGTGCATTCATGAAATGGGTGTAGCAGGATTCTCCGACTGCCAGGGTGGAAATATCATTTCCACACACACAATCCAGGAAAACGCTGGCATCGGGTCCTTCCGCTTGGTACACGCCCATATGGGAAACGTCGAACAGTCCCGCAGCATTCCGGCAAGCCAGGTGTTCTTCCACCACAGAGGTGTACCAGACGGGCATTTCCCATCCCGCAAACGGGACCATTTTCGCACCCATCTTGATATGGGTATCGTGCAGGGGCGTAAACCGGAGAGGTGATTCCTTTTCAATCCATTTGAATTCAGGTTGGGGAGTGCCTTTCGATTTACCCATTCCAATGAAATATGGCTTGGTAATTACGGTCTTGGCTACAGGGGTCGGTTTGAATTCTGTAGCTTTTCCTTCCTGGACATAAATGGGTCCCGGCATCCTGCGTATCGCTTCAGGATCAAAGCTGGTATATCCATCCGAAAGTTCCCTGAACCATGTGGCTACATTACCGAATTGGGAAGAATCAAAGGTGAATTGGAAATGATAAGTGTCTG
>JBGQAS010000118.1:0-6354 GCA_041494435.1 Anaerolineaceae bacterium
AAGAAAGTGATCAGTGCAGAAGAAGCCCGGGAAGTCTTCAAGGGACAGGATTACAAGCTGGAACTCATCGACGGTTTGGCTGCGGGCGGCTTTGATGAAGATGGTAACCCGATAGCCGTAAAGCCGGAGATTTCCATCTATACCTCGGATACCTTCACGGACCTGTGCCGAGGACCTCATGTGGAGAACAGCAGCCAGATCAACCCGGATGCCATCAAGCTCTTGAACGTCGCCGGAGCCTATTGGCGGGGGGACGAGAAACGTCCCATGCTTCAACGCATCTATGGTACGGCCTGGGAAACCAAGGAAGACTTGGAGAAATATCTCTGGAAGATCGAAGAAGCCAAAAAGCGCGATCACCGCAAACTGGGACGCGACCTCGACCTGTTCAGCATCAATCCTGACGTAGGCCCGGGTCTGATCCTGTGGCATCCCAATGGCGCCATGGTACGGCATCTCACCGAGGAATATTGCAAGAACGAGCACCTGAAAAATGGCTACGTTTTTGTCTACACACCTCACATCGGCAGAGCCATCCTCTGGGAAACGAGCGGGCACCTCACCTGGTTCAAGGATGGGATGTATCCACCCATGCAAGTGGACGAGGAGCGGTACTTCGTCAAACCGATGAATTGCCCGTTCCATATTCACATCTACAAGAGCAAGACGCGTTCCTATCGCGACCTACCCATCCGCATGGCAGAATGGGGCACAGTCTACCGCTACGAACGCAGTGGTGTGCTGGCAGGCTTAATGCGCGTGCGCGGGTTTACGCAGGATGACGCTCACATCTTCTGCCGTCCCGACCAGATGCCCGAAGAAATCGATCGGACGCTGAAATTCTGCATTCACATTCTATCCCGCTTCGGCATGAATAAATTCCACGCATACCTTTCCACGCGGAATCCAGAGCAATCCGCTGGCGAGGTGGAAAAATGGGATGCAGCGACAGATGCCTTGCGCAAAGCCCTCGAGCGAGCTGAGTTGAAATACGACGTTGATGAAGGCGGTGCAGCTTTCTATGGCCCGAAAATCGATCTGAAAATGGTTGATGCTCTCGACCGCGAATGGCAGCTGAGCACCATCCAATTCGACTTCAATGAATCGGAGAGGTTCGAGCTGGAATATGTCGCCGAAGATGGTAAAGCCCATCGCCCATACATGATCCACCGGGCGCTGCTTGGATCCATAGAACGCTTCCTGGGCGTGCTCATCGAAACATATGCCGGAGCATTCCCGGTATGGCTGGCACCCGTCCAGGCTGTCATCATCCCCATTGCTGACCGTCACCTGGATTATGCCCAACAGTTGAAAGAGAAGCTGCAGGCAGAGGGATTGCGAGTGGAAATCGACGAACGCAGTGAGCGCATGAACGCCAAGATCCGCGACGCCCAAAACCAAAAGATTCCTTACATGTTGGTTGTCGGCGACAAGGAGCAGGAATCCAACCAGGTGGCTTTGCGCCTGCGCAACGGGGAAAATCCCGGACCGATCGAAGTCGCTGCTTTCGTGCAGCGGGCAAAGAAAGAGATTGCTGACGGCAGTTAATCGGCGATATAAATGCGAGTATGATTATTTGCATCCCGAAAAACAGATAATTTTTGTACATTCATATGGTTGGGAATTCCTGAGGCATGATTGCATCATTTGTTTCAGGAATTCCCTCTCAATTTTTGTTGACTTGAACCCCTATATTTGGTAATATCTCTTAATTCAAGTCGATTTCAAAAGTTATTCATTCGCAGGAGGATCAACCTATCAGTACCCAGAATTTTCGAGTCAATGAAGGAATACGAACACCGCAAGTTTATTTAATCGGCCCCACCGGGGAAAACGTCGGGGTCGTCCCAATTGAAAAAGCACTTCAAATTGCCCGTGAAGCGGACTTGGATTTGGTGGAAGTTGCACCCGATCGCGACCCGCCGGTTTGTCGTGTGCTTGATTTTGGGAAGTTCCTCTATGAGCGCACCAAGAAAGATCGCGAAGCCCGCAAAGCTCAGACCAAGGTTGAAATCAAGGAGATCCGGCTGCGCCCGAAGACCAATGAAGCTCACCGGGAATTCAAAGTGGATGACGCCCGTCGTTGGCTGAAGCAGGGTAACAAAGTCAGGGTCACTGTCCGTTTTCGCGGGCGTGAAATCGACTATCCTGAACTTGCATTGGAAGATTTGCGCGAGATCGCCAAAGACCTAGAAGACGTTGCCACCATTGAACAGGCACCTTCCCTGGAAGGGAAGAACATGAGCATGCTGGTGACTCCGACCAAGCCCGGGAGTAAAAAGAAAACCACCACCGAGGAAAAACCCGTCAAGGCGGAACCGGTTGCAGAAAAAACCGAAACTGTCAAAAGCTGATCGGATTTTTCTCCTTCGGAAAAATATCTGTTATAATTGGCGGCTGCTGTGAAAGCAGCCCGCCATTTTTTTAATCAGGAGTAATTCAGTGTCAAGAAAGATCAAAGACGGAAAGACAAAGTTGAAGACCCATAAGGCAACCTCGAAGAGGTTCCGCGTTACGGGGTCTGGCATGGTGGTCCGCACGAAAATCGGTAAAGGCCACCTGCGCCGCCGAACTTCCAAGCGAACCAAGGCATTGCTGCCTGAAATGCTGCCCGTGCAAGGTAAAGGCATTATCAAGCGGGTTAAAAGACTTGCACCGAACATGGGGAGGTAAGTCTACCTATTTAGTGCAGCTGTTGGGTGCACGCAACAGGTGAGAAAACACCGGCGCCCAAGGGTTCGCAAAGGAGTTAGAGTATGTCAAGAGTGAAAGGTGGTCCGCACGGACACCTGCGACACAAAAAGCTACTGAAAAAAACCGAAGGATACTCGATGTCACGGCATTTGCTGATCCGCCGCGCCAACGAAGGCCTTCTCAAAGCCATGTGGTATGCTACCCGCGACCGCAAGGTCCGCAAACGAGATCTGCGCAAGCTGTGGATTACCCGCATCAATGCAGCCTCGCGGCTGAATGGGATGACTTACAGCCAATTGATCCATGGGATGAAAACCGCTAACATCGAATTGAACCGGAAAATGCTGGCAGACATCGCCGTAAAGGATCCGAACACATTCACATCGATCACTCAAAAAGCCAAGGGCTAATCTTTTACGAAATGCTGACACGGGATAACGCACAGTTATCCCGTTTTTGTTTATACTATTAACGCCCAGGGGCAGATTATGTCAGTATTGGTAAAAACGGTTCGAATTACACCCACCACCGAACTTGAAATCCGCCACGGAGATCTCACCCGTGAGACTGTGGATGCGATTGTCAATGCCGCCAATTCACACCTGGCTCATGGAGGCGGTGTGGCAGCCGCCGTCGTCCAGGCGGGTGGATGGGTCATTCAAAAGGAGAGTGATGAATGGGTGAAAAAGAACGGTCCTGTGAACCACGAGAAACCCGCTTACACCTCCGCTGGAGAACTGCATTGCAAATACGTCATCCACGCCGTAGGTCCTGTGTGGGGTGAAGGTGATGAAGATCGCAAGCTTGCCAATGCCATCAAAGGAAGTCTGATTCTCGCCACAAAGATGAAACTGGAATCCATTGCCTTCCCTGCCATTTCGACAGGCATCTTCGGTTTCCCCAAGGAAAGAGCTGCTAAAATCATGCTCCAATCTGTAATTGAATTTTGCGTCAACCCAACTACTCTCAAGAGCATTCGCTTTGTCCTCTATGATACCGATACCTTGAATGTTTTCACCCGGCAAACAAAACCATGATCACCTCAACTTCGAATCCCAAGATTCAATATATTCGCTCCCTCGTGAGTAAAAAACAATTTCGCGAGGAGAATCACGCTTTCGTCGTGGAGGGAGTTCGCCTGGTCGAGGAAGTCCAGCGGGCAATGCAAAAACCGAAAATCATTATCTATTCGCAGAAACTATCGCAGCGTGGGAAAAAGCTCGTTTCAGCGTTCCAGGAAATGAAAGTTGAGTGTGAGGAAATTGCTGAAAATGTGATGGATTCGCTGACCGATACGGAGACTGCGCAGGGGATTCTCGCTGTCCTGCCCTTCCCCGAGATTCCTTTTCCGAAGAAACCGGATTTCTTGGTAATCGCCGATGAGATCCGTGACCCGGGAAACCTGGGCACAATCTTAAGATCAAGCCTTTCAGCGGGGGTACAGGGAATGATCCTCACCCCAGGGACTGTGGATGCTTTCTCTCCCAAGGTTGTTCGCAGTGGAATGGGTTCGCAACTCTTTCTACCCATCCAGACTTTGGGTTGGGAAGCTATTGAAACGCAATTCAAGAAAACACTTCAACCCCCGCTACATTTCTACTTTACAACCAGCAAAGAGGGAAACCCTTACTGGAAGAAAGATTTTTCCCAACCCCTGGCGTTAATCATCGGGGGAGAAGCGGAAGGGGTCACCCCTGAAGCTATTCGCGTCGCGGACGAATCCGTTCAGATCCCCATGCCGGGAAAAACTGAATCCTTGAATGCAGCTGTAGCAGCCGGGATCCTTATTTTTGAAGTTGTCCGACAGAGGTCAAAATGAAAATCCGAGCCATTACTTGTTTTGTTAATCCTGCAAAATCCAACTATCGATCCGTACTGGTATCTTTAGGCGAATTTATTCAACAGGCAACCGAAGGTTTGAATTCGGCGGGTTACCAGGTTCAATCCAAACGCCTGGCTACCATCCCATTTTCTAAGTATATGAAGGCTAACAAGACACCTGAGGCAACTCTCATCCTGCAGGAAATATTATCCCTGGTGGGACAGATCGGTTTTCAATACCTTTCCCTGGGAAACAGCACCCCCGATAATCTCAAATACTATTCCATGATCCCCGACCTGTTGAAGGTGGATGAACGAGTTTTTGCCAGCGGATCGATGACGACCAAAGATGGGAATATTTCCTTGGCAGCTATCCGCGCCTGTGCAGAGGTCATCCATGCCACAGCCCAGGTCACCCCGGATGGGTTCGCCAACCTCCGTTTTGCCGCCCTGGCAAACGTCAAACCGTACGCTCCCTTCTTCCCCGCAGCTTATTCGGATGGGAGTAATGCAGCAGTGTCGATTGCCATTGAAGGTGCTGACCTGGCACAAAGCATCTTCAAGACGGGGACAAGTCTTGCAGACGATCAGAAGAAACTACGCGATACCCTGAATGATCACGGCAAACGCCTGGAATCCATTCTGAAAACTATTGCCAGGGATCACAAGGTAGATTTCAAAGGATTGGATTTTTCTCTGGCTCCCTACCCCACCAGCGATTGTTCCATCGCAGCCACAATTGAAAACATGGGAGTCTCCAAGACCGGTTCAGCCGGATCGGTTGCCGCCGCAGCTGTGCTAGCATCCACGCTCGATCAGGGAAAATGGAAGAAGGTTGGTTTTAACGGGTTGATGTTCCCAGTGCTGGAAGATTCGGTATTAGCTCAGCGGGTTTCCGATGGAGATTTGACCTGGAAGGATTTGCTCTTGTTCTCTTGTGTATGTGGCACCGGGTTGGATACCATCCCACTGGCGGGAGATATCAGTGTTGACCAATTGACCAGCATCCTGACCGACGTGGCTGCCTTGGCCGTTCGTTTGCACAAACCTCTCACCGCCCGCTTGATGCCAGTGCCCGGGAAAAATATTTGGGACCCAACCAGTTTCAATTTTGAGTATTTTGCCAACAGCCGCATTATGGATGTTCGCTCTGCGGGTTTTAGTGGCAGTTTTTCCAATTCCAAGGAATTGCCCATCACCCCACGGCAATAAATCCAGGCTTCGTCCGGAGTTTTTAGAATAATTGCTTGAAATTAATCAAGATCAGGTTGCGTTTGCAATCTGCAAAGGTATCAAAATAAATCCTCTCAGTCAGGGGATTGCCTGCCTGGTCTTGTAGTTGGATCCAGTAGGCATGCACGGTTTGCAAGGGAGTGCTGCTCAAGGTGAATTCGAAACCTGAGGGTCCATAGATGGTATCCATTCCGGATAACCGGAATTTTTCTTCCAAGTCAACACCATTAATATTCCCACCCAGGCGAAGTACCAGCCCCTTCATGGGTTGGTTCGACAGGGTATATACCCTGCCACCGACACCCATCCACGAACAGGATTTATCAGTACGGAAGGAAGCACTGGAAACAGCAGTGGGGCTTCCCTGCAAGCCAAATGAATAACCACCTACAGGTGTAGAGAACGGCAAGGGGTTATTTGCTGGAGGTGGAGTATCCAGACTTGTTGTTGCTCCTCCAATCCCCGAAATTTCCCACGAGGTTGGGGTCCAGACACCTGGCAGGCTACGCTGGGTAGCAGTGGGCGTGGGGATTTGCACAGTGGGCGGCATGGAAGGTGGTGGAAAGGGATTCAGGGGAGAACGTGGGTTGGCAAATACGGATAATA